>JAYPYG010000002.1:61015-73894 GCA_038280095.1 Fidelibacterota bacterium
AGCTTTTCTAATACCAATCTCTTTAATTCTTTCTGTTAAAGAAACTAGCATAATATTAGCAATTCCAATCCCAGCGACGATTAAAGAAATACCTGCTACCAGACCAACAAAAATTTTTATAGATGATGTAAAGCTTCCAAAAGTGTCCATTAATTGATCATTGGTTGCAATGTAAAAGTTATTTGGTTCACCTGGTGGAATTTTTCTTATAGCTCTAAATACTCCAATAGCTTCATCAGTTGCATCTTCCAAAGTATCCATGGATTCTGCTTCTAAAATAAGTTGAAGATCAGGTCTTCCTCTCCATCCTTTTCCTCCATAGTATTTTAAATATGTGCTGATAGGAATACCAATCATACTATCCATATTTTGACCTAACAATTCACCTTTAGGTTCAGTTAAAGCGATTATTTCAAAAGGGATATTGTCAATTTCTATATTTTGTCCAACTGGATTTGAATATGGAAAAAGTTGCTCTTTAATATAATATCCGACGATAGCAACCCTACTAGCATTTTCTATATCAACATCTTGAATATTTCTTCCATCAAGGATATCATATTTTGAAACGGATAATACATCCCCATCAGAACCCCAAAAACTTGCAAGTCTACTTTTCAACTCTTCTTTTCCAACAGAGATTGTTCTATCACTTGGTTCTTCCGTGGTTGTAGCAGCCATGTTAGTCACTAGAGTAAGATTTCGTTTTAATTGCTCATATTCATCCCATGTAATTCTTGGTATTTTTCTTTTACCCCATCCTGCATCATTACCAAATTGTACTTGGACGGGATTATCTTTAGTAATGTAAAATATGTTGGTTTTCATATCTGCAACTAACGATTCAGTTGACTGTTCAAAAGTTTCTAAAACTGTCATAATTGCAATGATAGAAGAAACTCCAACAGTAATACCCATCAGAGTTAAAGCAGTTCTTAATTTCGTTTGACCAAAATAAAAAAGTACTCCACCGATAGCATCGACTAAATAATTTATTATTCTATTCATCTCTTAAGGCATCAATAGGATTTAGATTTGCTGCTGTTCTAGCTGGAATCAAGCCTGCTAAAACACCAATGAAAACGCAAACAGTAAAGGTGTAAAATACAAGCAATAAGTCAAAACTTATTGGTAATGTTGCGCCATTAAAGTTTGGTATAGGAAAAGAAGCGAGTCCAAAAACGGTTAATCGAATGAGCACAATTCCAACTGATCCTCCAATAATTGCTATAGCCACTGCCTCGCTTAAAAATTGAGTTAATATATTGAAATTGGTTGCTCCCATTGCTTTTCTAAGGCCAATTTCTCTAGTTCTTTCTCTGACTGAAACAAACATTACGTTCATAATACCAATTGCAGAGACTACCAAAGAAATTCCTGTTACTAAAAATCCCATTCCCGCTATTGCATTTTTCATTGTATTAAATTGTTCCATATATGCATCAGCTGAATTAACAGCAAAATTATCATCATCACCTGGAGGAATTTTTCTAGCAACACGCATAATCATTCCAACTTCCTCTTTTGCTAACGGAATATCTTCAGGACTGGTTTGTAAAACCAGTTCATCAAAACCCCATCTTGTAAGTATTCTTTCAAATGTTGTTGAAGGCAAAATCACTAAGTTATCCAATGTACCACCAGGAACCATTCCTATACCTTGTTTTTTCAATTCACCAATAATTTCAAAAGTAACATTATTTAATCTTATTTTTTTACCAATAGGATCTTCTCCTTGAAAAAACCCATCTCTTACAGTACCCCCAACAATGACAACTCTTCTTTGAAGATCCCATTCATTTTGGGAGAAAAATCTTCCGTTCTCAATTTTTGTGCCACTTAACATATCTTGATAGCTTGGGTATACTCCGTTCAATTGTACCCATGAGGCTTTATTTCCATAAGTTGCTCTAGTCCAAGTATTTTTTTTGATACTTACATCTGTAATGTATTCACTGTATTGGGTAATATACTCTAATGAAGATTCTTCAATTTTTGGACGATTTCTATATTTCCACCAATCAAAATCAAAAGACCACGGCCACGTTCCAACATACACTTTATCATTGCCATAATAATCCATTGATTTAGCGAATTCTTTATCAATGCTTGAGACTGCTGCTGAAACTATACTTACAGTAAAGATACCAATTGTTAATCCAGATGCAGTTAAAATAACTCTAGTGAGATTTGATCTTACAGAAAATAAACCAATGATAATATTTTTAAAAAAATTATTCATCTCTAGCAATTTTTCCATCAAAAATATCAATACGTCTTTTAGAAAGCTTTGCTACAGACTCTTCATGGGTCACCATAATAATTGTATTACCATCCTTGTGCAGTTTTGCAAAAAATTTCAAGATTTCGTTACCACTTTTTGAATCTAAATTACCTGTAGGTTCATCAGCCAAAATGATTGAGGGCTTATTCACTAATGCTCTTGCAATAGCAACTCTTTGTCTTTGTCCTCCTGATAATTCATTAGGCTTGTGGGTCATTCTATCCTTCAAACCCACAATATGTAATGCCTCTTCTGCACGTTCTATCCTTTCTTTTCTTCCAAGTGAAGAATAAATCAAAGGAACCTCAACATTTTGCATAGCATTAAGTTTTGGAAGGAGATTAAAAGTTTGAAAAACAAAACCAATTTTTTCATTTCTAATATTGGCAAGCTGGTTATCATCCATCTCAGAAATTAACTCATCTTTAAATTTATACTCTCCTTTAGTAGGGACATCTAAACATCCAAGAATATTCATTAATGTTGATTTTCCAGAACCAGAAGGTCCCATAATAGAAATGTAATCGTTATCATATATGCTTAACGATACATTATCTAAAGCCTTAACAACCGTTTCACCTAAGTTATAAATCTTAGATACGGACTGAATAGATATAATTTCTTTTTTGGACTTAGCCACGTTTACGACTTGGTCTAGAATTTTCTTTTACTTTAACAACAGCTCCATCATATAATTCTCTACTAATAGCAATAAAACTACCAGTGACAATTGTCTCATCTACTTCTAAGCCTGAAATAATTTCATAATCTCTATCTCCAACAATACCTGCTTCAACAATACGTTGCTCAACAGTATTATCATCTTTCAAGACAAAAACGACAGTTGATTTATTTTGCTTGCCTCCAAATTGCTTTCTATTGGACCATTGTGACTCTCCATTAACACTAACCTCAGCAGAAAATCCTGATTTTTTTTCAGCGCTTTTTCCTGGCCTTGGAGTAGTTAATGCCTGAATTGGAATAGCAATAGCTCCTAGTCTTTCCTCTGTTATAATATCAACAGTAGCACTCATACCTGGTCTCATGCCATCAACTACTTCTAACATTTGCACTTTAACTTGAAAATTTGTTACTTGTTGAGATGAACCTCCGCTGGATGTAGTAGCAGCATATGCAACTTCTTTTACAAGGCCTTTAAATTTTTTGTTTTGGTATGCATCTACTTGAATTAAGGCTGTATCATTCAATGATATGTCAGCTATATCATTTTCATTTACATTAACATAGACTTCCATTTTAGATAAATCTGATAATTTCATCAAAACAGTTGGACTAAACATACCACCTTGAGCTAAATCTCCTACTTCACCATCGATAAAAGTAATAGTTCCATCTTGTGGAGCAATCAATCTTAGCTTGGACAATGCATCTTCATCTTGAATTAATCTAGATTGAGCACCATTATAAGCACTTAGTGCTGATGCATATGAGGAATTTGTAGTTTCCATTTCTTGATCAGATATAAGTCCTTGAGCATAAAGTTTTGATTGTCTTTCTTGCTGAGCTTTTCTTTGTTCAAGTTGAACTTTTGCTGCCTCAAGACTTGCCCTTGAAGCTTCCGTAGCAGCTTTTTGCTGACGATCATCTAATGACATCAAGAAGTCACCTTTTTTAACAAAGTCTCCTTCCTTTACAGCAATTTCAGTAATGTAAGTGGTACTGTTTGCGCTAAGTTTAACTTCTGTTTCAGGAGTTAAAACTCCATCTGCTACCACTTTGCTAGAAAGATCTTTGGTAGAAACTTTTTGAACTGAAACTTCTAAAGTTCCATCATCATTATTCCCATTAAAGAATGATAATCCTAGAACAATAATTACAAGTCCTAAAATTTTCATTTTATGTTGCATAATTTTATCAATTAAATTTTTCACAAATACTCCTTATTTATATTTTCTGTCTAAAGTTCCAATGATATTATCTAGTGTTGCCATTTGAATCGCAGCATCATACTTAGTTGTAATTAATGAAGAGCTGGCTTGAATAACTGCTAATTGAGCATCAAGTAACTCAAGAATATCAGCAGATCCAAGCTCATATTTTTGTTCAGCTAATTTTAAATCTTCTTCTGCTGATAATAAAATTTCCTGTTGAATAGGAATTAACTCTTCGTAATTATTTAATCGATTTAATGAAGAATAAAGTTCAACCTCAGCATCTTTTTTGGCAGTGCCGAGTGAAGCCTCACTTTTAGATAACTGTAATTTGGAAATTTTAATGTCGTTCCTTTTACTGAAACCGTTAAATAGAGGTATGCTTAAAGTTAAATTTGCACTTTTAATGTAATTATCCTCAAAATATTGCTTAGTAATTTGATCGCTTGATGTAGCATTATAACCAAGGCTCATGCTTAAACTAGGTAAACTTGATGCCCATGATTGTTTCACGCCAATCTTTGCTGAGGTAACTCTTCTATCTAAAATATTTAAACTTGGGCTATTAGAAAGCATTAACTGATAGGCTTCATCAAATGAAGGTATTATTAAGTTAATTTCTACTTTTTTAGGAAGACTTATCTTAGTATCTGTACCAATAAGACCCATGCTATTTCTTAGATTTTTAAAAGAGTTATTAAAACTTAGCTCTCTTGTAAGTAAGGTCGATTTAGCAGAACCATATCTCACAGTAGCTTTCAAATAGTCTGTTTTGCTCACAGCCCCAAGATCAAATCGTTGTTTAACCAAATCAAGTTGTCTTTTTGATAGGTTTAAATCTTCTTTAGCAATTTCATACAACTCTGAGTCTTTTAAATGTTGATAATAAAATGTATATACATTTAAAATGATTCTAGATATTGTTTCTCTTTTCTGAATTTTAGTGATTTGATAAGAATTATCGCTTTGACGAACAGAATTAACTTTTCCTCCAAAATTAAATAAACTTTGAGATAAGTTGACACCTCCAGAATATGATTCTGATCCTGAAATAATAGCATTTCCATAAGTTGTTTCTCTAAAAGAATTACTAGCACTTATTGATGGCAATAGTAATGCAGCCGATGAATTTCTATTCAACTGGGCAATTCTAACATCTTTTTCTGCATTAGTTATTGCAGACTTGTTTTCTAATGCAATTCTAACTGCCTCATCAACACTTAAGGTTTGAGCGCTTATAATACTTAAAAGAATTATAAATAGTATTTTAATCTTCATTTTTCTCCTTGGTACTCTATAGACGAAATTTACGTCCAAAAGTTTCCATTTTTTACCCCAATAAATATTATCATTTAAGGACATGTAAAGTAAAGTTTACATTTTGTAAAGCAAAGTTATTTTTTTTGTTGTTTAATTTGATCTAAAAATGACATTGCGGAAGAATAATCGTTGCTAATTTCACCATTAATGATTGCGTCTTCTACCATAGTCTTGATTTTTCCAACCTCCTTACCAGGACCCAAATCAAACATTTTCATGATCTCATTTCCTCTTACTGGAGATTGAAATGCTTTGAGCTTATCTATTTCAATCACTTCATTCATTCTTTTTTCAACTCTATCAAAATTGCCTAAATACTTTGTGATATTTTTGGGATTTTTTGTAGTAATATCAGCTCTACATAATTTCATTAAATCATCAATTTCTTCACCAGCATCAACAATTAATCTTCTAATTGCAGAATCAGTGACATCTTTTTTTGCTAAACTTATTGGCCTCAAATGCAATGCTGTTAGTTTTGCAATGTAATCCCTTGTTGAATTTGAAAATTTCATATTAGAAGATATGCCTTTTAACATTCTTGCTCCCACATCATCATGTCCATAAAATGTATATCCTTTAGACTTACTTAATCTTCGTGTTTTAGGCTTAGCGATATCATGTACCAACGCAGCTAATCTTAAATCAAGCTTATCAGATAACTGTGCTGCATTATCAACAACTTCCAAAGTATGATAGAAAATATCTTTGTGATGATATTCATTTGATTGATCAAGTCCATACATTACTGCAATTTCGGGAAATACAAATTCCATAAGACCTGCTTCTTGTAAAATATTTAATCCAATAGATGGTTTTTTGGTACCTAGAATTTTTAATAATTCATTTGTTTTTCTTTCTTGAGAAACTATTGTAATTCTTTCTGCATTATTTTTAATCGACTCTAAGCAACTTGGATCTATATCTAATGATAGTTTTGATGCAAAATATGCTGCTCTCATCATTCTCAGTGGATCATCTGAAAATGTTGAATCAGAATCAAGAGGTGTTCTCAAAATTTTATTACTTAGGTCCTCCATTCCATTGAATGGATCAAAAAATTCACCAAAATTTTCTTTATTCAATGATACAGCCATTGCATTTATTGTAAAATCTCTTCTTAATAAATCATCTTCAATATTAGACATTACAACTTCAGAAGGACTCCTGGAAGATTCATCATATTTCTCAAGTCTTGCTGAAGCTACCTCAATTTCATACTCTTTAAATGGAATTTTGGCAGTTGCAAATTTTTTAAAAGGAACAATTTTTGGAACGTTAATTTTTCTAGCTAACTTTTCAGCAAAATCAATCCCATCCCCCTCAACCATAATATCGACATCAATTGATTCTGCTAAAGGATTTAGCATTAAATCTCGAACACAGCCACCCACTAAAAAAGCATTTATCTGAATTTCATCGCTCAACTCAGATATAACTTTAGAAATTTTGGCCAATCTCTTATTTTGGTTAATTATGTCTTTAATTAATGTCATTTTGTAAATTAAAAAATATATAGGTCTATTATGCTAAGAAAACTAATTAAAATTTCCTTACCAATAAAAATTGTTAAATGCATTATTGTTGTATTATTCTTTTCAGAATTAAGTGCTCAGTTTAAAGAAGCAAATATAACTTTTGATGATCGACTTTTGAGAGATGATGAAAAATCCTCACTATTTAATCTTAAAAATTCTATGCAGAAGTTTTATGTTGATACTGTTTGGAATGACGAATATAGAGATTTAGAGCTCAAGTTAAATATTCAAGTTATTTTTGAAGGTAATGCAAATACTGGTAACTCAGAATCTTTTCTAATACAGTCTTTATTTAGTAATAATATGGATTTGCATTTTTTTGATAAAGGTTCTCAATTTTCGCTTAGTCAAAATTCTTCTCTTTACTATGATAGTGTATATTATGATCCCTTATCAAGTCTTCTTGGTTTTTATGGAAATATAATACTTGGTGCAGAATTAGATACATGGAGCTCTCTAGGTGGATCGCAGCATTATGAAAAAGCTAGAAGTATAGCTGTACGAGCAAGTGCATCAAACTTTTCTAGAGGATGGGAGCAAAGATTGCTCTTAATTAATCTATTAACAGATAATGTAGGTTTGAGAAAACTTCGTTTTTCAACATACCTATCATATGAACTTTTTGAAAATGGTAATATTGATGAATGTATATTAGCATTAGATGAATTGATTAAAAATCTTGATGAGATATTTAATAATTATTCACAAGAAAACTATACCAACATGTTTATGAAATATCATGGACCTAAAATTGGAGATATATTGGAAAAATTAGGTCAAAAAGAGATGTTATTAGAACTTCAAGACTTAGACTCTCAAAGATCAAATATATATAAAGAATTTTATTCAAATATTTGATTGAAATATTTTTTACGCTTAAAAAAATAATCAATAGCTACACTACCATTATATATTAAATCAAGATTTTTATGTCTTAAATTATTTTTCTTTCTCACATTTACCATAACTCTCAAATTATAGATTAACCAAAAATGAGAATAAAAAATCGCTAAAAATCTTTTAAAATCTAGAGTTAAAATAGAAAAGATAGCTGCCATTTGGTCTAAAATGAATCTTTTTATAATTAATATTCCTCTTTCAAATGATGGAGAATTTTTAATAAATAAAATCCATGAGTTTCTATGATTTAAGTAATGTGATTTAAATGAATTTTGTTTTATAGTTTGCTTTCCATAATGAAAAACAACAGAAGTTGGTACATTCCATATTCCCCAACCTAGCGCTTGAAGTCTCCAGCATAAATCTATCTCTTCCATATAAGCAAAGAAAATATTGTCAAAAAAATTTAATTCATGTAATAATTCTTTTCTTATAATAAAAGCTGCACCAGAAGCCCAAAAAATTTTCTTAGCACTGTCATGTTGATTTAAGTCTTTTTCAAGCGTATTGAATAATCTTCCTCTAACAAAAGGGAAACAATATTTATCAATATAGCCACCAGCTCCACCAGCATAATCAAATGTATCTTTATCTATTGCATTTAGAATTTTAGGCTGAGCTGCACCTGCATGAGGATTTTTATCTAAAAAATTGATTAACTCTTCTATCCAGTTTTTTGTGTGTAATGTATCATTATTGAGAAAAATAATATACTCACCTATGGCTTTTTTTGCTCCAAAGTTGCAACCTCCACTATATCCTAGATTTTTTTTTGATTTTAATAAATGAATGGATGGAAATTGAATTTTAGCTTCATCCGCTGATCCGTCATTTGAATGATTGTCTACAACAATAACCTCAAAACTATCAATAGAAATATTATCAAATAATGATTCTAAGCAATCAAAAAGTAGCTTTTTACCATTATGGTGAGGGATGATAATTGATAATTTCATTATGAAGACTCTAGCTGCAATATTTCCTCAAGTAATTCTTTTGCATTATCATCAGCAGGATTCTTATTAATCCAATCATTTAATAATATTTTGGCTTCATCATACATTTCAAGATTTTTGTAACTTAGAAAAAGTAGGTAAATAATTTCTGGAAGTGACTGTTGCCAATCTTGCCATTCTTTTTCTGATATTTTTGTTGCTGTGAACCCTCGTCTTAAAATTGACTGTTCAATAAGCTTATAATTCTGGTATATAGTTTCAAAAATTAATTTTGACTCATCATAATCTTCTAAAAGTTGAATGAAAGTCTTCCCATACAAAATATAGTCTTCAAGCAATAAATCTTTTCTTTCTACAAGCTCTTTCATATGATATTTCATTTTAGCTTGATTACCCACACCGTTATAAACTTGTGCAATTTGGTATTGAAGTTGTTTTGAAGGTATAGGAATAATACTGCTTGGCATAATTTCTTCCATTTTCAGAAGAGCAGCTTCAGCTTTTTGAAAATCTTTATTTAAATAATGAGATATAGAAAGTCTTACAAATCCAGTACGATAATTTTGTACCAATCGCCCTAATTGAGGATCAACATATACTTTCTCATTTGCAAGATTTCTAAAGATATATCCCCTCTGATACTCTTTTGAAATATCTCTATCAAGTAAATTGTATTTATTTGAATCGTAATTAGTAAACCAAGAATTATCTCCAATGTACGATAATAAATTATCCGACATTTTATTTTGATTAATTATCTGATTTGAATTATTTACTAATCTGTATGCTAAACCTTCCATTTGTAAATAGTTATCAAGATTTAGCATGCTTGTCGGGGAAACAGTCACGCCAAAATAAATCGGTCTATTCCAATTATTATCATTAATTATTCTTAAAACCATAAGATCTTGTATTCTTAATGCAACGCCTAAATAAGTAGGATTTAATTCCCACTCAATTTTACCTATCTCATTGTTGCTATCTTTTGGAGCATTTATAGAGATTTTCTTTGATTCCCATCTTTTAAAATCTAGACTTTGAATTTCCTTATCGCTCATTTTAATAAATGGATTATCCTTATATCGTTCTCTTAATTGCTCAACATACCAGGTAGTATTTAAAAGACTCAAATTGGCAACTACTACATCAGTTCTTATTTGTTCAACTTCTTGTAAATACCATAAAGGAAATGTGTCATTATCTCCGTTTGTAAAAAGAATTGAGTTTGGTTCACATGTTTGAAGCATATTATATGCCATATCCCAAGCAATGTAGTTTCCTGTTCTGTCATGTTCATGATAATTGGCAATTAACATTCTGGTTGGCATAAATAAAATGAATAACCCTATCATAAAGTAAGATGATTGTAACTTAATTGACTTTTCTAGCAAAGAATCTGTAATGAAATTGATGAATGAATAGATACCTAAACCAATCCAAATGGAAAAAGTCATAAAACTTGCTACATAAGCATAATCACGTTCTCTTGGTTGTGGAGCATCTTGATTGAGATAAAAAATAATTGCAATACCGGTCATTAAAAATAATATCAATAAAGAAAATGCATCTTGTTTATTCTTCCTGAAGTGATATCCTATTCCAATTAAGCCCATTATAAGTGCAATTGGTAATCCGAATTGTCTCCAATCAACTCCATCTTCATCAGAGGATGCTCCAACACTTGCGACAAATGGGTCTCCGCTGTCACCTTTACCTGCAAATTGCCATAAGAAATATCTTAAATACATTTTTTTAATTTGGTAATTCCATAAAAAGCTTGCTTGAGATGAAATATCATGAAACATGTAATCCAATTCCTGATCAAATGAAAACTGTGAGTTATCATCAGCTGGAGATCCCACAATAGAAACTTTTGAAGGAAGATTATCAAATTTTCTTGGCAAAATAGTCATTTGACCATATTGGTCTCGATTAAGATAAGAAATAGCTTCAGAAATAGTTTCAGGATTATTTTCATCTATATTAGGATTTTGGCCAGATCGAATAAAAATTGCAAAATATGTGGAATAGCCAATTGCAATCAGTAAAACAGATGATAAGAAAATTGATAAAAAAGTTTTGTTTGATTTAATTGAGTAAATTGTGGTTATAACCCACAAAATAATTAAAAAACATAATCCAACTAATCCTAAAGATGCAGTTAATTGCGGGAGGCCTTTTATAATAACACTCTGAATTCCAAAAAAAATAATTAAAGAAAATATAAAGGTAAGAATCAAATTTTTGGTGCTCAATTTTCCGATTGAAAAATATATTATTAGTCCAATAAATGGGATAGTTAACAGATTAAGTAAATGTAAACCTGTTGCTAATCCAATGACATAGCTAATAAATATTAAGTATATGATATGATTTGAATCATGAATTTTTTGTGACCAGCGCATTATTAGAAATACAACTAAAGCAGTCATAAATCCGCTAAAAGCATACACTTCAGTTTCAACAGCATTAAACCAATGACTATGAGTGAAGGCAAAAGTCAAAGAAGCAGTTAAAGAGGACCACATCTTAAAAAACTTATTATCATTTGGATCTATTCTATCAATGAATTGATTACAGATAAGAAATAGGAGACTAATGGTTAATGCGCTTATTATAGGTGAAAAAATATTTACTCTGAATGCAATATCACTACTGATGGGTATTAGACTAAAAAATTTACCAACCAATAAAAATAGTGGACTCCCTGGAGGATGAGGTACTCCTAAAATATGAGAAGTTGCTATAAACTCTCCAGTATCCCAGAAAGATACTGTAGGAGCCATTGTTGAAAAATATACTGCAAATGTTATCAGAAAAATAACTCCAGAAATTAGATATTCTAATTTTTTGCTATAAGTAGTGAAAAAACTCAACTCTATGCTTCTGGTTCTTCTTTATTTTCTTCTTTTAAACTATCTTGTTCGTTCTCATTTTTCTCAACTTCAAGATAATTCATTTTTGCTTCAGCTAAAACTTTATCAATATACTCTCTTTCTTCATCCGTAAGACTAGCATGCATTTTATTGTTAATCATATCTAACATGTCTATTTGAATTGATGCTTGAGTAAGATCGATAGATGTTTCTCCACTTACTGGGTTTTGTAATTTTCCAAGTGACACCCAAATTCCATAAGCTGTTTGGGAAATCAAGGCATCAAATAATTGTTTTTCTGTTGGTTTTTCTTTCATTTAGTCCTCAGTTTACTGTTGTTTTTAAAAATAATTGTAAATATTCATCATCAAACTTTTGCTTAATATTTATATGGTTATTTTGAGTCAAATTTGCATCATTCTTTATAATTTCAAAAGCATTCATTCTCGCATCTCTAATAATAGGTCCGTCAGTAATTAAATCTGCTATTTTAAATTTTACAAATCCACTTTGCTTTTCTCCAAAAAACTCTCCGGGTCCTCGTAATTTTAAATCTTCATCAGCAATTTCAAAACCATTCCTTGAATTTACAATGATACTTAATCTTTCTTTAGTTTTAGGAGATTCGCTATCACTGCATAAAAGACAATAGCTTTCCAAAGATCCTCTTCCAACTCTTCCTCTTAATTGATGAAGCTGACTTAATCCAAATCTTTCAGAATTATTGATAAGCATTACGTTAACATTTGGATTATCAATCCCAACCTCAACAACAGTTGTAGAAATCAAGATATCTATATCTCCTTCCATAAATTTTTGCATTTCATTGTTTTTATTTTCGTCTTCTAATTGTCCATGCATTAATCCAACATTTAAATCAGGAAAAATACTATTACTTAAATATTCATAAGATTCAACTGCAGCAGATAAGTCTTGTTTTTCACTTTCATTGATTAATGGATAAACAATAATTGTTTGTCCTCCGCTTTCTACTTTTTCCCTTATAAAATTAAAAGCGGTTGATAAATTATCTTTTTCTATAAACGAAGTATGAATGTCAGGTCTATTTTTTGGTAATTCATCAATAATAGATAAATCCATGTCCCCATTATA
>JAYPYG010000002.1:73994-91653 GCA_038280095.1 Fidelibacterota bacterium
GCCTATAGCTTCAAAATGAGATTTAAAATTTTTATACAATTGCTTTGATAAAAGATCAGTTGGGGCCATTATTCCAACTTGATAATCATTATCTACCACAATTGATGATGCAAGAATAGATACAATAGTTTTACCACATCCCACATCTCCTTGAATCATACGATTCATTGGATTTTCTGAAGTAAAATCATCAACGATCTCTCTTAATGATAGTTGCTGACTGCCTGTGAGCTCAAAATCAAGATTTTTTAATATCTTATTATATGACTTTGTCTTGAATTTTATAGAATCATATTTATTTTCTTTGATTTTACTTTTTCTCATAGCTAATAATAACTGTAGAAAGAAATGTTCATCATATTTCAGGCGATGAGTTGACTTTTCTAGTGATTCAAAATTTTTTGGGTAGTGAATATTTCTTAAAGAAATATCTAAATCTTCAATATTGAATTTTTTTCTTAAATCTTTATCAAAATGATCATCAATACTGTCTACTGATTCTAAAGCTAAATAAATTATTTTTCTCAAATTTCTGTTATCGAGTCCTGATTTTTTTAAATCATCTGTTAAGGGGTAAACTGGAATGATAAATCCTGTAGTTAATGAAATTTCATTTGCATTTAATTTATCATATTCAGGATGTACTATCTGTGGACTACCTTTATACGCTGCTACCTTACCATGCATTGTTAATAAATCACCAACCTTAAGAGATTGATGAATATAATCTGCAGCGTTAAACCACATTAATCTAATGGAACCAGTATGATCTGCTACATTAGCAGTAACAAAGTTTCCTTTTTTCATTCTTCTGAGATTTACAGATTTGACTCTACCAACCAAGTTTACTTCATCTCCTTCACTAATAGATCCAATTGTTGAAAGAGATGTTCTATCTAAATATTTTCGAGGAAAATAGTATAATAAATCTTTAATGGTAAAAATATTTAATGATTCGAGCACTTTAGCTCTTTTTGGACCTACGCCCTTGATGAATTGAATTGGGGTATCTAACGAATTAGAATTTTGTAAAGCTTCGCTCAAAAGACATTACTTCCATGCTTTTTTATAAGTATAAGTAATTAGCTCAGTTTGTCCAGGTTCAATCTCTAGTGGGAAATATATTGTTGATGCATCTTCTTTTATATACATCGAAGAAGATTCTTTAATCACCCAGTCTCCAAAGATTTTTTCTACTGCTTTAACTTTAATAGATTTATCACTGGTATTAAGTATTTGTAGAGATATTGTAGATTCTTCACTGTTGGACTGTCTATCAAAATTTAAAATTCTTCTTTTACCAATAATGTCAAATGCCTTTCCTCCATCTAAAATTGCTACACCACCTTTATATAGCTGAGTAAGTGAATTTCTTCCAATAAAGTTCATTGAATTTGCATCATCTTTTTCATAGAGGAATAATACTCCTGACGGTAATGGAAGTTCTAAATTATTTGAAGCCGAGTTCTCAAATGAAACTTCAATACTTAAAGGTTCATCACCCTGATCTCTTTCGGAATTTTCAAATATATACTTTTTATCGTAAGTAATCTGTCTAGACTCCATTAGGGGTAATTGAATTGATTGCATAGAATTGAGCTTTAGATTCGAACCAATATCAAAGATATAAAAATCTCCCAATGAATCTCTAGTGTCCATAGCACTTCTAGATTCCATCATTTGATATGATGATTTTTTAGAAGAGGAATTTAAAGGAACATTACCTTCTACAACTTTTAAGTTGGCAGCAAAGAGACTAACATTTGAATTATTTGTTACCTCTGCATTAACCATTAATGAAGCAGTAGAATCATCACCGTTAATCGTTAATGTGTAAATTGGCTTCCAAGAAAATCCTGAAGAAATATATGTTAACTCAGCACTAACAGGTTTTTCTTCAATTGAAATTAATTCCCATACTATTTCAGGAGTAAATTTATCCTGAACACTATTTGATTTTAATGTAAATGAAAGTAATTGTGATCTTTGAAATACAACAAGGCCTTTACTGGTTTTAACAGATATGCTTGAACCATTAATATCCATCAATAAACCTTCTGTTCTACTTCCACTTATCGGTATAATTTCAACTGGTGAACCTACACTATTTTTTAAAAAACTATCAGTAGATGAAAAATTTTTATTTAAGGTCTGAGATAAAACTTCTACTCCTTCAATATTTAAAACAGGTGAATCAAATAATAAGTTTTTTGAAATATTTGAGAAGGAAGTGATGTTGCTACCGGATTTCAAATTCCATATAATTGGCTCTTTTATCACAGCAAAATTATCTTTATAAATCGTTAGAGATCTATTTGAAGATTCTTGTTGGGAAAACACCAAACTAAATGATAAAAGTATAAAAATTAATTTTTTCATTTTAATACCTCAATATTAGAAAGAATTTTTGTTCTTTCAACAAGAAAATCGCTTAGTTTATTTTTTTCACCATTAACAATATTTTCAGGAGCTTTACTTATAAACTCTTCATTAGACAACTTGCTCTCAATTGATGAAATGAGTTTGTCTAGTTCGCTTAATCTTTTGTCAAGCTTTTGGAGTTCTTCCTCCTTATTTACTAAATCCCCTAATGGAATATATAGCTCCACCGACTTGCATACTGCTACTGCAGAGTTTTCTGGCTTTTCTTTTTTTGAACTCAAATTCAAATTTTTAGAATTTGATAAAGATTTAATTAGATCAATTAAAGGATTTAATCTGCTCTCAATTGATTCATTTTTTGCATGAGCGATCACGTCAATTTTTTTAGATGGTGGAACATTTAATTCTGAGCGAATAGTTCTAATTGAAGTAACTATTTCTTTAAAATCTAAAATTTCATCTTTGTTGTGACTTATGTTGCTATTTTTAGCTTTAGGCCAAGATGATATAATAATATCTTCTTCATTAGTATCTTTCAGGTGATTCCAAATCTCTTCAGATACAAATGGTGCAATTGGGTGTAATAATAATAGAACTTTCTTAATTATTTTTTTTGAAATATTAAACGAATTACTTTTTGAAGTAATATCACCTTCTCTAAATCTGTGTTTTACAATTTCTATGTACCAATTACAAAACTCATTCCATGTAAAATCATAGATTTTTTTTATTGCTTCATTAAACTGATATTTATCAAAGTATTTATCGACTTCATTGACTGTTTCGTCTAGTGAATCAAGAATCCATTTATCAAAATTATCCAATGCTTCAATATCAATCTCATCTGCAAATGAATCTTTGTGATTAAGCATAATAAATCTACTTGCATTCCAAATCTTGGTCATAAAGTTTCTTCCGACTTCTATTCCATGCTCTGAAAAATATACATCAGAACCCTGTGGTGACATCAGCATTATGGAAAATCTAGTTGCATCAGTACCATATTTTTCAAATAATGTTATTGGGTCAGGAGAATTTCCTAAGGACTTACTTAATTTTCTGCCTTTTTTGTCTCTTAAAATGCTCGTGAAATAAACATCCTTAAATGGTAATTCGCCCATAAATTCATATCCGGACATAATCATTCTTGCTACCCAAAAGAAAATGATATCTGGGCCAGTTACTAATGCGTTGGTTGGAAAATATTTTGTGGTTTTTACATCTGGCCATCCATGAACTGCAAAAGGCCACAACCATGAACTAAACCACGTATCTAAAACATCATTATCTTGTTCCCAATTTTCTAAATCAGTTGGCGGTGTGGTTGAAACGAACCAATTATCTTGATTAGCTCTATCAGTACCTTTTTTATACCACACAGGTATTTGATGGCCCCAATAAAGTTGTCTACTTATGCACCAATCTTGAATATTATCCATCCAATGATTGTAGGTTTTAACCCAATGATTTGGGTAAAAATTAATTTCATTATTTTTAACTGCTTTGATAGCTGGCTTAGCTAAATCTTCCATTTTTAAAAACCATTGCTCTGACAAATAATATTCAATCGCGACATTTCCTCGTTCTGAATATCCAACCTTATGAAAGTAATCCTCTTCTTTGATTAGATGATTTATATCTTTTAAATCAAGGACAATTTGCTTTCTAGCAGCCTCCCTTGACATCCCTCTATACTTTTCTGGAGCTTTATCGCTAATAGTACTGTCTGCATTCATAATATTAATCATTTCGAGATTATGCTTTATTCCTACTTCATAATCATTTAAATCGTGCGCAGGTGTAATTTTAACACAGCCCGTTCCAAATTCAGGATCTACCATGTCATCTGCTATAATAGGAATACTTCTACCTACTAGTGGTAATAATGCTGTCTTGCCTATCAATTCTTTATATCTTTTATCATTAGGATTTACTGCTATTGCTGTATCACCTAACATAGTTTCTGGTCTGGTTGTTGCAATTTCTATAAATGTATCAGAATCATTAATAGCATATTTAATGTACCAAAGAGTTCCATTGACCTCTTTAAACATAACTTCTTCATCGCTTAAAGCGGTCTGTGACTTTGGACACCAGTTTACTAGCTTACTACCTTTATAAATCAATCCTTTATTATATAGCTGAACAAAAGACTCTAAAACAGCTTTAGAATAATCTTCATCCATAGTAAAACTAGTTTTATCCCAATCACATGAACATCCGAGTTTTTGAAGTTGATTGATGATAGTACCACCATATTCTTCTTTCCATTCCCACGCATGCTTTAAAAACTCTTCTCTAGTTAAATCTTTTTTATTAATTCCTTGCTCTTCAAGCATCTTAGTTACTTTTGATTCAGTAGCAATTGACGCATGGTCTGTACCAGGAATCCAACATGCATTTTTACCCTCCATTCTAGCTTTTCTAATTAATATATCTTGAATGGTATTATTAAGAACATGCCCCATATGAAGCTTACCAGTAACATTAGGTGGAGGAATTACAATTGTATAATGGTTTTCAGATTCTTTACTTGAAAAATATTTTTTTTCAACCCAATGATTATACCACTTACTCTCAATATCTGAAGGGCTATGTTTTTTTTCTAATAACTTCATTTTACATAATTCTTTAATGTATTGACCAACTCATCAACTTTGTCTTTTGTTGGTGCTTCAGCAAAAATTCTTATTATTGGCTCCGTGTTAGATTTTCTAATGTGAATCCATTTATCTGACCAACTAAATTTTATACCATCAAGCATATTAATTTCGTCACAATCAAATATACTTTCAAGACTATCAAAATCAATTTTACTATTAAGAAGAATCTTATCTTTTACCATTAAATATTTTGGTATGCTGCCAATTTCATCACTGATTGATTTTCCGGAAATAGATAATAAGCTTAAAATCATAGAAACTGCCACCAAAGAATCCCTTCCTAAGTGTACTTCTTTCAGAATCACTCCTCCATTTCCTTCACCACCTATGGAGACATTCAACTCATTCATTTTTTGAACAACATGCGCTTCCCCAATCCTTGTTCTTATAGTTTTATTTGTAATATCATCAAGCATCATTGAGGTTGATAGATTAGTTACAACCATACTTTCTTGAAAATTCAAATAATTTTTCACTGCTAAAACTAATGTGTATTCCTCTCCAATTGCTTTTCCTTTATTAGAAACTATTGATAATCTATCTCCATCAGGATCTGTAGCAAATCCAATATCAGCACCAACCTCTAAAACTTTTTGCTCTAAAGCATCTAAATTTTCAGCTAGTGGCTCTGGTATTCTAGAAAAATTACCATCTCCACTACAATTCATTGTTACAACTTCACAATCTAATCGTTCACAAAGCATTGGTAGAATAAATGACCCTGCTCCATTTACAGCATCAATTACAACTTTAAAGTTATTTTTTCGAATATTATCTATATCGATGCATTTTGCAGCTAAAACTTTATCTATATGCTCTTCATTTGCTGTGGAATAGTCTGAAACTACTCCAAGTGAATCAGGTGGTTCTATTGAAACATTCTGATCGACTGTTTTAAATAATTCTTCACATTGCTCAGGACTCAAAAATGTCCCATCTGTTTGCAGGAACTTTAATCCGTTGTACTCAGATGGATTATGACTAGCTGTAATTACAATACCACCATCAAAATTTTCTTTTTCAGTCATGACTTGCATTGTAGGAGTTGTTGCAAGACCACAGTTTTCAACATTGATTCCATTTTTATGAAACGAATCAATTACCCATTGAGAAATTTGCTTTCCTGAAGGTCTGCCATCTCTTCCAATAACACATGATTTTATATTTTGAGTTGAAATAAATGCAGAAATGTAATTATCAATTAATTCAGGGGTAAAATGATCTTGAGCTATTCCTCTAAGACCAGATGCACTTCTAATTAACATAGTTGTAGATTAGAACTTTTTTATTAGAATTGAAAGAGGAGATATAGACTATTAGTTATTAAACTTTGCTAGTCTTACTGCTCTTCTAATGGTTTGTTTTTTGGCAATTCTCTTTGTAACGCTAGGCTTTTCATAAAAAGCTTTTCTTTTAACGTCTTTAAGCACACCAGAACGTTCCCATTTCTTTTTGAAACGTCTAAGTGCTCTCTCTAAAGATTCATTGTCTTTTATGTTTACTTCAATCATCGTGCGGAAACTTAGTGATAAAATTCAAAAATGCCAATTAGGATATAATATTATTAGAAATGTCCAAAAATTCATCTATTGTAAGCTGTTCTGGTCTTCTTTGAAAATCAACCTCACACTTATCTCTATTGATGTCTAATGCAGAAAGGGAATTTCTTAACATTTTTCTTCTTTGATTAAAAGCCATACGAACTACCTGACTATATTTCTTTGAATCAATTTTACTTAAATCATATTTATCATTCTTTTTAATTGATATAAAGGCTGATTCAACTTTTGGCTTTGGATTGAAAACATTTGGAGAAATATAAAAACATATTTTTATATTAAAATACAAGCCAGTCATAACAGTGATTCGACTATAATCTTTTGTTCCAATATCTGCTATTAATCTTTGAGCAACTTCTTTTTGAACCATTAGATATGATTCACTCCAGTAAGGTAAGTGATCAATAAGCCAAAATATAATGGGAGAAGTAATATTATATGGAATATTCCCAATGACCTTTGGATTATTTAAACCTAATTCCTGAAGATTTGTTTTTAAAATATCTTGATTAAAGATTTCAAATGGTGAAAGTAATGGATTTTGACTAATTACTTGAATCAGTTCAGGATCAATCTCAACCATTTTTAGAGATTTAGTTTTTTGTATAATTTTTTCAGATAATGCACCATGCCCTGGGCCTATTTCTAATATTTCATCATCTTTTTTGATATCAATGGTTTTGATTATTTTTTCTAATAGATTATTATCAACTAGAAAATTTTGTCCCCATTTCTTTTTTGCAAAAACCATTTATATATTAAAAAATTGTTCCGCATTTTTTGAAGTAGATAATGCAATCTGCTCTAAAGTTTGACCTCTTAATTCAGCAATTTTTTCGGCTATTGTCAATACGTACTTTGGTTCATTTTTACTACCTCTAAATGGGTGAGGTGCTAAAAATGGACAATCAGTTTCAAGCATAAAATCATTAATTGAAATATTTTCTACAACTTCTGTATTTGTAGCATTTTTAAAAGTTACATTTCCTGAAAAAGAAATTTTGATTCCAAGAGATATTAGTTTTTTTGCGAAATCTAAATTGCTTGAAAAACAATGAGACAATGCTTTATGAAATGGATGTTGTTTCAACACATCAAATATTTCATTATCTGCATCTCTATTATGAAAGACAATTGGAAGATTTAATTTATATGCAAGATCCATTTGTTCTATCATTACTTTTTTCTGTATATCTTGTGGAGAATGATTTCTATAATTATCAATTCCAATTTCACCAATTGCTACCACTTTATTACTTTCAGATAATTTTTCAAGCTCTAGCAAATAATTTTTTGGGACATCTTTTGAGTCATGAGGATGAATACCTACTGTAGCAAAAACATTATCATACTGCTCTGCGATTTCTACTGACTTTAATGAAGTCTCAAGATCTGTACCTATACAAATAGTTTTTTTTACATTATTGGATTCTGCTAACTTCAGAACTTCAGATAAATTATCATACATATTATCATAATAAAGATGTGCATGTGTATCAATTAATACCATTAACTGATTCTCGGGAAAATAGGCTTTGAAATAGAAATCTTTGATCCTGATTCTAATTTACCCCAAACCAATTCTACATCATTAGTACCTAGAATAGCTAAAATATCCTTGGTTTTTGATGGCATTACAGGAGATAACATTACAGAAGCTAACCTCAAGGATTCTGCGCAATGGTATAGTATATTTCCAGCCTGCACTTTGTCACTTTTTACTAATTTCCATGGTTCGTTTTGTTCCATAAAAACATTAATGCTACGAATGAAAGTCATTATATCATTAATTACTTTATCAATCTCTAAATTATCTAATTGTTCTTTTAAAACTATTTTCTGAAAATTGGTAGAAAGATCAGATTCTGCTAAACTGCATTCTGGAATTTTTTCATCAAAATTATTCTTTATTAAAGTTGAAACTCTGCTCACTAAATTGCCAAAATCATTAGCTAAGTCACTATTATATTTTTTTTCAAAAGATTCTGATGAAAATGTTGCATCCATACCTAAAACCATTTCAGACATTAGATAATATCTAACAGAATCAACTCCGAAGTCATCTATTAACATTAAGGGACTTACAACATTTCCTAATGATTTACTCATTTTCTGATCATCAGTCAGCCACCACCCATGTGCAAAAATTCTTTGCGGTAATGGCAATCCTAATGATAGCAACATTGTAGGCCAATAAACCGAATGGGTAGTTAAAATATCCTTACCAATTAAATGAACATCTGCAGGCCATAAAGAAGAAAACTGCTCATCATTGCTATATGCTCCAATAGCTGATATATAATTGATTAGTGCATCAAACCATACATATGTGACATAATTATCATCAAAAGGTAGTTCTATTCCCCACTCAAGTCGAGATTTTGGTCTGGAAATGCAAAGATCAGACAATTCATTTTTAAGAAAACCAAGCACCTCATTCTTTCTACTTTTTGGCTGAATTAACAATTCATCTTTTTCAATTTTATCTATTAAGGTTGCTTGGTATTTACTCATTCTGAAAAAATAATTTTTTTCCTTTATTTGTTTTACCTGACCAAATTGACCAGAATCAAGCTCCTTTTCTGTAATAAACCTTTCTTCAGATATTGAATACCATCCTTCGTACTCGTCCATATAAATATCACCTGATTCATGAACTTTTGTTAAAATTTGTTGAACAATCTTTGTATGTCTATGCTCCGTAGTCCTAATGAAATCAGAATAGTTGATATTTAATTTTTTCCACAAATCTATAAATGCTGGTGCCATTGAATCGCAGTGATCCTGAGGCGCCTTTCCATTTTTTTCTGCTGCTTGCTGGACTTTTAACCCATGCTCATCTAATCCAGTTAAAAAAGTGGGTTTTTCTCCTACTAAAGCCCTAAATCTTGAAATGGTATCTGCAAGTATTGTTGTATATGCATGGCCAATATGAGGCTTATCGTTCACGTAATATATTGGTGTAGTTATATAATACTTTTCCATGCGCTAATTTAACGCCTTATTTGAATTAATAATCATGTTCATTAATGATAACCTGGGATTTGCGTTACCATCAAGCATACTTAATAGCTTTTCAATGTTTTCAATTAAATTGATATGATCCATATTTTTATATTTTTTATTAATAATTAATGCTAGTTCTTCAAATTCTTCAAATTCAATATCATAACCAACGGACTGATTAATCATAGAAATGAGCTTAATGAACTTCCTAATTACTGATAGGTGAAAATCAAATTCATTTCTTGAGGATTTATAAAGGCTTTCGATTCTATCAATAAAACCTGAAATAGATTCTGCATTCTTATATCTAATTGCATTAAAATAATCTTTTATACAATCTAGAATTTCCTCTTTGTCAAAAGAATTAAGTGAATTGAGTGCATTTAAATTATTATCTGTAATAAAAGAAATGAAATTTGAAGATAATTGGTTGTTTTTTGTAAAAAATTGTGCAATTGAGTCATTTGTTAATCTAGGAACATATATTGACTGACATCGTGATTTAATTGTTGGCATTACCTTATCAATATAATCGGTTACTAAAATAAATGTAGTATTGCTCGGTGGTTCTTCTAACACTTTTAAAAGCATATTTGCTGATTCACCACTTCCATGAGATAATGCTTCAGAGTTAAAAATTACTACAATCTTTCTACTACTGGTCTTAAAGTAGATTTTCTCTTTTAAATTATTAATTGTTACAACAGGAATATTATTACTATCAGATAAAACCTTTTTCAAAAAAGGATTATACATTTTATTACTTAAAAATTCTTTCCATTGATTATACTCATCAGTTTCAAATGTTTTGCTTTTAAATAAATTCTGGTAAAAATCTTTTGATGCTGGAGCAATGAAAGTAATATTTTCACTATAAACCAAATCAGTTATTTTTGATGATAAAATCTGAGCTGCGAATTGCAATGCTAAGGCTTCTTTACCTGAGCCCGATGGTCCATAAATGATGTAAGCATTTGAAATTTTTTCTTCTTTTATGGCATTTTCAAACTTTTGCCATGATCCACTTTGTATTTGACTAATTTCCATTAACTAACCATTTTTCTGGATTTAATTTTTGATTATTACCCCAAATTTCAAAATGAATAATATTATCATTTGATACATAGCCAATATTTTGGCCTTCTTTAACATTCATATTTTCTGATATTAGCAAATTTTCTAAATGAGTAAAAACAGTGTAGTAACTATTGTTGTGATCGATTATCACAGTGGTTCCATATCCAGCTATAAATGTAATGGTTGATACATATCCATCAAAGACACTTTTAACTGGAAGTGTTGCTCTTGCGCTAATATCAATACCCGGATTATCTAAAGTAGTATTTAAACGAGGATTCCATTGTGGTCCAAATGATTTAACGACTTTCCCCTGAACAGGCCAATCTAACTTTCCTTTATAATTTCTTATATCCTTATCAATTCGTTTTAAACTAGCTAACTGCTGCTCATTATACTTTTCTTTATCCGCAATAATTTGTTTACGAAGTTTTTCCAAAGCATCAATTTGTTGTAATTGTATTGCTATTTCAGCTTTTACTTCATTCTCTTCCTTTTTAAGTTGTTTCAGTAACTTTTCTTGATATCTTTTTTTCTGATTTAAACTAGATATTTCTGTTTTTTTGTAATTTTTACTTTCTTCAACCTTTTCAAGTAGTCCAGAAATTTCAGAAGTTTTTTGCCTATTAAATTTTTGTGTAGTTTTTATTTTATTAACAGACTTTTGATTTATTTCTGAAATTATATTAAAGTATTTTAGACGGTAAATCATCTGCGAAAAACTTTTGGAATTAAAGATGTAATTTGAAAGATCATTATTTCTATTTTTATAAAGACTTATTGATCTTATTTCATAAGATTTTTTTATGTCGTTAATGGATTGATTATTTCTGATAATTGCATTTTCAAGATTCACTAATTGCTTATTATAAAGACTTATTTTTTTGTCATATGCATTAATTAATGCATTAGAATTTTTAATATTTCTTCTTGTTAGCTCAATTATATCTTTTGTTTTTTTTGATTGAGTTTTCAATTTTTCAACTTCTTTATTTCCTGAATTGATAGAAGCTTTAAGTCTATTAATCTGTTCTTCAGTATCTTTAATTGATTTATCAAAGCTTTGATCTTGATTAAATGCTAATGAAGTTATCAAAAGTATTATGAGATAAAATTTAAGTTTTTTCATTTAAATAAAATTAAAACCTAAATTGTTAATAATGATTAAAAAACTAAATATAACTGCATTAATAATAATGTTAATGTTCGTCAATCAATTATTTGCTCAATCAGATAAAATATTATTATATGGAAATTGTAATATTGATGAAGCAAATAAATTATCAGAATACCTTAAAACTACTTCAAATATTGATTTAGCATTTGAAATAAATGATGAAGCTAATTTAGTATTTTCTAAATATTCTATAATATTTCTATGCGGTAATTCTTATTTAAAATTATCAGAAACTCATATTAAGGAGTTAAATAGAATGATTTTGAATGGAAGTTTTTTATTAATTGATAATTATAAGTCTGATTATACGTTATCAATTTTTCTTAAAAAACTGTTAGCCGAATATCCTGAAAAAAATAATTCCATTTCAGAAGTTTTGAACAATAATCCATATAGAGTGAATCTTGATCAATTACAGTTTAACACGAAACAAGTATACATTAGTGAAAAGCTTCGAGTTTTAGCTTTAAAAGAAGAAAGTATTTTTGAAAGTGAACTTAATGAGGATAACAACTTAAGATTGGGATCTAGTATTATATTTAATTACTTAATTGGAAACTAAGTTTTACTTTTCTCTGCTTCAAAAACTCTCCTTCTAAGCTCTGAAGTAGAATAACCATGGTCTCTTGTATTAAAAATACATTTAATAGGAAGCTCATGTCCTGTAAAAGGCTTTCCTTCATGATCTGCACCAAGAATTCTTACATCTGGCTGAATATTTTTTAAAACCTTAATTAAGTCGGCTTCGGTATCATATGTTACTACCTCATCAACAAACTTTAGAGAACTTACTATACCTATTCTTTCTTCATGTGATTGAACAGGTTTATTTTTTTCAGGACGATCTATGCTAGGATCAGATTGTACTCCAACAATTAAGTAGTCGCAATATTCCTTGCATTCTTCAAACATCAAAGCATGGCCGTAATGACAAAGATCAAAAGAACCAAAAGTTATTCCAACAATTTTATTTTTCTTCATGTTTAGCTTTTTCCCAATAATTTAATAACTCACCTAATGCTATCTCTTCAATTTTTTGATTATTTTTTTTAACAATTTTTTCAATAAAATTAAATCGTCTATAAAATTTCTGATTGGTCTTTCTTAGTGCTAAATCAGCTGAAATATCAAAAAATCTTGCAAGATTAACTATGGTAATTAATAAATCTCCAATTTCCTCTTCAATATTATTTAAATCATTATTGTTTATAGCCTGCTTTAGTTCTCCTAATTCTTCGTCAACTTTATCCATTGCTTGAGAAAAGTTTTCCCATTCAAAACCTACAGCGCCTGTTTTATCTTGATATCTTTGGGCTACAATTAGAGCTGAAAGTGATTTAGGCATACCATCAAGAATGGATTCTCTATTTTTTTCACTCTTTTTAATAAGCTCCCAATTTTTTGCATTGGATAAATCTTCACCATCATAGTTTTTGTCAAAAATGTGAGGATGTCTTTTAATTAATTTTTCATTTATTTGTTGGACAACGTCCTCAAACTCGAATGTTTTTTTCTCGGAAGCTATGACTGCTTGAAAAACTACATGTAGAAGCAAATCTCCTAACTCTTCTTTCAAATTTTCAGAATTTTTTTCTAATACTGCATCTACCACCTCATTTGCTTCTTCAATTAAATGTGGTGTCAATGATTCTGAAGTTTGCTTTCTGTCCCAATCACAACCATTATCAGATCTTAGCTTAATTACTATATCAATTAATTCTTTTACTTCTTCACTCATTACAAACGTTTCCTGAAAAATTGGAAATAATCTCTTCTTGTTTTAAAAACATATTTTTTTTGGAATCTTCTGTATCATCGTTAAACCCAATTAAATGCAATACTCCATGAATTATAAGCCTACTAAGCTCATTATCAAGCGAAACATTAAATTCCTTGGAATTTATCCTGGCCATTTCTACGCTGATATATATTTCAGCTTCTAAATCATCATCATTCTTAATGGGAAAAGTAACTATATCTGTTAATACATCATCATTAAAATATTCTTTTTTAAAAGAGTTCAACTTATCATTATCACAGAAAATCAAGTTGATTTTTACCTGATTATATTTAGCTGTCTCAAGAGATAAATTGATTAGTTGAATGATATGATCTTTATAGAAATCAATATCTTTATATTCATTAAAAATATTTATTTCATTCATCATCTTTTGATGGATATTCAGGTCTAGAATGATACAATCCTGATAGTACTGGTAACAAACCATGTTTACCATCTCTTCTACCTTTAATTTTTTGAAGATCTTCCATTGTTAGCGGACATTCGTCTAATTGCCCGTCTTCTAATCTACTTCGAATTGCTTTATCAATCATTGTTTCAAATTTTTCTAACGTTGGATTTTTCAGTGAATTAGCTTGTGCTTCAATTGCTTCAGCTAACATAACAATACCTGTTTCTTTTGATGTAGGTTTTGGCCCAGGATATCTAAATTCATTCTCATCAACTTTACTATCATTTTCTAATGCTTTTTTGTAGAAAAACTCCATTCTATTTTTAGCATGGTGGGTTTCAATAAAATCTTTAACAATATTTGGTAATCCATATTCATCAGCTAAAGAAAGACCATCAGTAACATGTTGTTTTAAAATTTTTGCACTCATGTGTGGAGTGATAGAATCATGCTTATTTTCCCCAGTTTGATTTTCTGCATAATATTCTGGTTTTTTAATTTTTCCTATATCATGATAATATGATCCAACTCTACATAACAGTGCTCTAGCTCCAATAGCATTTGCACAAGATTCCGCTAGAGTTCCTACTTTCACACTGTGCGTGTGAGTTCCGGGAGCATCTTCCATCAATTTCTTTAATAAAGGCTGATCATAATCAAGTAATTCAATTAAGCTCAAATCTGTAGTTATTCCAAAAAATGATTCAAATAATGGTACAAGTCCAAATGCTAAAATTGGACATAAAAAACTTGAAAGAGCCAAATAACCGACTGTTGAATAGTTATAATCAAGAAAATCAATTCCTTTAAATAGCATTACAGAGAAAAATACAAACAAACTACAGAATACTAGAGTTAACATAGTTGTAATGATTTGTCTTCTTTTTCGTAATTTTCTTACACTTAAAATTGCAATAAATGATATGAAAAACTGTACTATTGCAAAGTCTAAATCATTCCCAATAAGTAATGAGACTAAAAGTATTAATATTGTAGATGAGATAAGAGATACCGTGGTATCTAGCAATACTGTTAATAAAATTGAAAACATTGCAATTGGAATGATATAAGTAGGTAATTGATAACTAACTATAATCCAAGAAAAAAACACTATTAGGTACATCAATAACCCAATCAATAGCAAAAATTTGGATTCTATAAAATACTCGTTCCTATAAATGTAAAAGAAAGAAAAAAGTAAAAACAATAATATTGATACTACAAAGAAAGCTCCTAAATACTCTCTGAACTTATCTGCTGCCCTTTCATATCCAAGCCTTCTTTCAGATTCTAATTGTAATGACTTTAGCTTAAGAAGTACAGATTCAGTAATTCTATTATTTGTATCTACAATTAGCTCATTAGCAAGTACAGTTCCTTGGAATCTTGATACTTTATCCAATCTTTCTTTTTGTCTTGATTCAGTTAAATCTTTGTCAAAAAGAATATTTGGTTTAGTAAATTCATTTATTAATTCATAGCTCAGAGTAGATTTAATATCAAGCTCATTATCATATATCTGATTTACCTCCTCTCTATTTTTTTTCCAAGCCGTTTCAATATCATTATAATTTTTTGTTGGAGCAATTACCAACTCACCGCCTTGAATAATACTTATTTCGTTACTAGAAATATTCTCCAATGGCTCGTCTATTATACCTTCTGCCCATCTATTTAAACATATTTGCTTAATCTGATTTTTGAATAATTCTAAATTAAGTGGCTCAGTAAGACTCTCATTAATACCCAACAACTGATCCCACTGGGCTTTATCAATCTGAAATTGATATTGATCAAGAAACTCGCTATACAATGTAACGTATGTGGTACTGTCAGCAATAAAGCTAGATTGATAGCTCTCAAATTCTGGTTCATATCGATATTTATAAAGAGAGTCTTGAGATGAAATAAATAGATCATGTGCTGAATAAATATCATTCAAGTAAATGAAAAAAGTGTCAATAATAGCAATTTGATTGTCAACAAAATCTTGGTCTCTTGAAAATGAAAATGGAACTGAATTCCGAGCTTCATCCAAATCTTTATTTAATTTTTGATCTGTCTTTAAAATCCCAAAATCAAATGGTGCAATTATTGGCTCATTAGCAATATCATTTAATTGATAAGAATATCTAATGGAAAAACCTGTTGGGAATGTTAATGAGATTGCAAAAGAAAGACCAAAAAAAATCAGTATTGGAAATTTATTATTACTAAAAAAACTTTTTATTTTTTGAAAATTATTCATTTTACCATTTAATAGCTGCCGATGCCCAAGTATACCCAGCACCAAAAGCAGTTAAAATAATATTGTCACCTTTAACCAACTTACCTTCTTCTATTGCTTCGCATAGAGCAATTGGAATAGTAGCTGCTGTTGTATTACCATATTTATGAATATTAATATACATTTTTTCCATAGGTAATTTCATTCTTTCAGCACAGGCTTCTAGAATTCTTCTATTCGCTTGATGTGCTACTACTAAAGAAACTTGATCAATGGATAAATTATTATGTTCTAAGGCAACATTAATTGCCTCTGGCATTCTTTTAACTGCATTTTTAAATACTTCCCTTCCATTTTGATGTGGAAGATGATGCCTATCTTCAACAATTTTAGCATCAATTCTTAATGGATTAAAAACTGATCCTGGAGCTTTTGCTCGTAGGTGTTCTACGCCATCTCCATCAGCAAATAAGTGTGTTGATAAGATTTGGCTATCATCATCTGATTCTTGCAGCACTACAGCGCCTGATCCGTCACCAAATAATACACCTGTTGCTCTTCCTTCTGGAGTTCTTTCTATAATAGTTGACATTAAATCTGATCCAACTAATAACACATTACTATATTTTCCTGATTTAATATATTGATCTCCCATTTCAAGCAAATAAATAAAGGCAGAACAAGCAGCGCTTATATCATATGCTGGAATGTTTGATGTAATTCCAAGCTTACGTTGAATAATAGGGGCCATGCCTGGAAAATTATAATCTGAACTGACTGTTCCAACAATGATGGCGTCAATATCATTGGGTGTTATTCCAGCGTTTTCTATTGCCTTAACACATGCTGGAAGAGCTAAATCAGAATTAGCAGTTCCAGGAAGTACCCATCTTCGTTCTTTAATACCAGATCTGGTTTGAATCCATTCATCTGTTGTATCCATCATTTCTTCAATATCATGATTTTTCACAATATTATCAGGAACATTAAATCCAATACCTGCTATTTTTGATTTTTTCATAATAATTTTTTGAGCTGATTTATAAGCCGGGTTCTGTACATCTATGATGCGATGATCATTCCTCTCTATCTTATATTTCTATAAAACTCTAGCAATCTACCCTTCCCTCAAATGATACGAGCAGTATCTCGGGTCTACGTGATCTTGCACCTAGTGGGGTTTACCAGCTAATAATGTTACCATTATTACTGGTGGTCTCTTACACCACCGTTTCACCCTTACCATTTACTGGCGGTCTACTTTCTGCTGCACTGTCCATATTCTCACGAATCCCACCTGTTAGGTGGCACTATGCTCTTCGGTGCCCGGACTTTCCTCTCGAAAAATCGAGTAATCATCCAATCAGCTCTTGTGG
>JAYPYG010000009.1:0-30460 GCA_038280095.1 Fidelibacterota bacterium
AAGAGTACACAACTTCGCCTTTTTAGATGTAATAACATGCAGAAATGCTTATGGAAGACAAGTACACTCTTTTGAAGCCAAAATTAATGTTAAGAATGGCTTAATGAGTTCTGATATCGATGTATTATTTATTAGAGCTCCAAAAATAGATAAAATAAATAACGATGTTGAAGTTTTAGCAACCTTTCATGAAGAGGTAGTTGCAGTTAGGCAAGGAATTCACATAGGAATTTCTTGTCATCCTGAATTATTGAATGAAACTTTAATACATGAAATTTGTTTCAAAGGAAAAACATGAAATATCTTGATAAGATTAATTCTCCAAAAGATTTAAAAAGTATTCCAAAAGAGGGATTAGGAGAAGTATGTAAAGAACTTCGAACTTACATTACTGATACAATTAATGAAATTGGAGGACATTTAGCTCCAACGCTTGGCGCAGTTGAAATAACAACTGCTGTTCATTATGTTTTCGATGCTCCAAGAGACAAAATCGTATGGGATACCGGTCATCAGGCATATGCTCATAAAGTACTAACTGGTAGATATAGTCAATTCCCAACTATTAGAAGATATAAAGGGTTAAGCGGTTTTTTAAAGCGATCTGAAAGTGAATATGATGTCTTTGGTGCTGGTCATGCATCAACAGCAATTTCAGCTGGCTTAGGAATGGCTGTTAGTAGAAATTTAGAGAATGATGATTTTAAAGTCGTGAGTATTATTGGCGATGGAGCCTTATCTGGAGGCCTTGCATTTGAAGCACTTAATAATGCTGGAAATATAAGAAAGCAAATGCTTGTTATTGTTAATGATAATGATATGTCTATTAGTCCTAATGTTGGGGCATTTAGAAACTACCTTGTTAAAATAGCTACCAATAAGCAATATAATAGATTGAGAAGATGGATTTATAGAACTATAAAAAAACTTCCAAAGAGTTTGAAAATTATAGACTCTATTTTAAGAAAAGCTGAGTCGAGTGCTAAAAAATTCTTTTTACCTACAACGGTTTTTGAAGATCTAGGTTTTAGATATTTTGGGCCAGTTGATGGTCATAATATCGAAGAAATGGTAGAAATTTTGGAAAATATAAAAGATTATGACAGTCCTGTTGTGTTACATGCAATTACAAAAAAAGGAAAGGGTCTTGATTACGCTGAGGATGATCCAATCAAATATCATGGAGTTAAAGAAAAGAAAAAAGATGGTGCAGTTGTTAAAGTTCAAGCTCCAATATATCAGAATGTATTTGGAGAAGTGATATGTGATTTAGCAGAAGAAAATAAAAATATAGTTGCAATAACTGCTGCAATGAGAGAAGGGACTGGATTGGTTGAGTATTCTTCAAGATTTCCTGAAAGATTCTATGATGTTGGTATCGCTGAAGGTCATGCAGTAACTTTTAGTGGCGGGTTATCAACGGAAGGAAAAATTCCTGTTGTTGCAATTTATTCAACCTTTCTTCAAAGAGCCTTTGATCATATAATTCATGATATTGCTTTACAAAATTTACCTGTTATTTTTTGTATGGATCGTTCTGGTTTGGTTGGTGAGGACGGTGCAACTCATCACGGTGTTTTAGATATTTCTTATTTAAGATGTATTCAAAATATTATTATTTCAGCACCAAAAGATGGAAATGAGTTAAGAGATTTGCTTTATACTGCAACTTTAAATACAACTAAACCATTTACCATAAGATACCCTAAAGAACAGTCAGTAAAATTTGAAGAAAAATCTCCACAAAAGATTGAAATAGGCTCATGGGAGGTATTATTAGAAGGAAGTGACGTACTTATTTTAGCAGTTGGATCAATGGTAAGTAAGAGCTTAGAAATACATAGTATGCTAATGGAAAAAGGTATTTCTTCAGAGGTAGTTAATTGTAGATTTATCAAACCTATGGATGAAAATTATTTAAATGAATCTTTACCAAAATATAAATTAGTTGTTACAATTGAAGAAGGTGTTACAGACGGTGGATTTGGTGAAGGAGTAATAAACTGGTCAAATAAAAAGAATATTGAAAATTCTATTTTAACATTAGGTGTTCCAAACAGGTTTGTAGATCATGGACCAAGAAATATTTTATTAGAAGAAATAGGGTTAGATTCAATGACTTTGTTCGAAAAGATTTATAATTTTTCAAGGAAATCAAATGAGTAAGAAAGTTGAAAGAAAAGGTAGTTTTAAAAGCATTAGTGGTGATGAATTGAAGGACTTCTACTCGTCATCCAATAATGAAAAAAATTATAATGTTGATCCAGGAAGTTTCCCATATACTAGAGGTATTCATAAGAATATGTATAGGGGAAAATTATGGACCATGAGACAATTTTCAGGATTTAGTACACCAGAAAAAACTAATGAACGATACAAATATTTACTTAAAAATGGTCAAACTGGCTTATCTGTAGCTTATGATATGCCAACTTTAATGGGTTATGATCCAGATCATGAGTTATCTTCAGGAGAGGTTGGTGTCTGTGGCGTAAATGTAGCTTCCTTACAGGATATGGAAATTCTTTTTGATGGAATAGACCTTGAAAAAATTTCAGTATCACAGACAATAAATGGTCCTGCAATTATTCTTTTTGCATTTTATGTAGCACTTGCTAAGAAAAATGGAATAGATGTCAGTAAATTGAGAGGAACCTTACAAAATGATGCATTAAAAGAATACATGGCTCAAAAAGAGTGGATTTTTCCTCCTGAACCATCAGTTAAACTTGTTGTAGATATTATTGAATACTGTTCCGAAAACATGCCATTATACAATCCTGTGTCCGTCAGTGGATATCATATTAGAGAAGCTGGATCTACTGCTGCACAAGAGCTTGCTTTTACACTCAATAATGGATTTGCATATATTGAAGAGTGTTTAGAAAGAGGATTAAAAATAGATGATTTTGCCCATAGATTATCTTTTTTCTTTAATGCTCATATGGACTTTTTTGAAGAAATTGCTAAGTATAGAGCTGCTCGAAGAATTTGGGCAAATCGATTAAAAGATAAATATGGCGCTAAAAATGAAAGTTCATTAAAACTTAAATTTCATACTCAAACAGCAGGATGTTCATTAACAGCTCAACAGCCAGAAAATAATATTGTTCGAACAGCCTTTGAAGCAATGTCAGCAGTGTTAGGTGGAACAAATTCACTGCATACAAATTCATTGGATGAAACATTAGCATTGCCTTCAGAAAAAGCTGCAAAAATAGCGCTTAGAACACAGCAAATTCTAGCTTTTGAAACTGGAGTGCCTAATGTAGCTGATCCTCTTGGAGGATCATGGTATATTGAAGAATTGACTGATAAACTTGAAAAACAAGCTATTAGGTACTTTGAAGAAATTCAAGAGATGGGTGGAACAGTGCAAGCTATAGAGGATGGTTATTTTCAAAAAAAAATAGCTGAATCTGCATCTATTTATCAAGAATCAGTTGATTCAAAAGAAAGAATAATTGTTGGAGTAAATGATTTTATTGAGGAAGACGAAGAGTTAGATATAGAGATTCTCAAAATTTCAAGAGACGCTCAAGATACTCAAGAAAACAAAATAAAAACTCTTAGAAAAAGTCGAGATAAAAAAACATTACAAGAAAAGATGAAAAAACTAAGCGATGCTTGTAAAAAAGATTTAAATTTAGTTCCTTTTTTGATAGAAGTAGCTGAACAAGGTGGAACTGTCGGCGAAATCGTAGAAGTAATGAAAAAAGTTTATGGTGAATGGGAAGAATCTTTTGGAATATAAATTATGAATAAAGTCACTACATCAACTCTTATTATTTTTGTCTTAATTGCTGGTTGGGTATTTTATCTAACGAATATTAAGAAAGATGATTCATTAACTGTGAGATATTATTCTATTTCTGAACTAGCTAGAGAATCAAATGATATTCAAAAAATAAAAGTTGGTGGTTACATAAAACCAAATTCAATAGATATTTCAGAAAACGATCAGCTCGAAGTTTCTTTTTTCGTATATCAAAATAATGATAGTGTAAAGGTAACCTATTATGGAATTAGACCAGACCTCTTTAAAGATGATGCTGAGGTTGTAGTCTCTGGTTCATACGCTAATAGCCTTATTTCAGCCACAGAATTGCAAACTAAATGTGCCTCCAGGTATGAGGGCGATCTTAAAAACATAGAAAAAATATAATGATTTCTCAAATTGGTAGTATTGCAATCAGCCTAGCTGGAGGATTAATTTTTTCTTCATTTATATTTTTAGGTTTATTCAAAAAATTTAAGAATCAAACATATTTACAGGTTGCTGAAAGAGCAATTCTAGCAACTTCTTATTGTATTTTTTTAGCATTTTTTTGTCTATTAAATGAATTATTAATTAGCAATTTCAATTTACAATATGTAGCTCAATATACTAGCTATGAAACCCCTGTCTTTTATAAGGTTACTGCACTATGGGCAGGACAAGCTGGCTCATTATTGTTTTGGTCCTTTATAACAGCTCTTTTTGCAGTTACATATATTTTTACAACTTTAGAAAAATTGAAAACATTAAAATTCCACTCTTATATAATTTTATCTTTTATCTTTTCTTTTTTTATTCTCCTTTCAAATTTTATTGCAAATCCATTTGAACCTGTTTCTTCTGATATTATTGTTCAAAATGGAAACGGTCTAAATCCATTATTACAAAATTTCTTTATGGCGATTCACCCTCCAATACTTTATGTTGGATTTACTGGTTCAGCAATTATTTTTATTATGGCGCTTGCAGCATCTATTTCAAAAGATATTTCTTTTGAATGGGTTCAATCTATTAGAAGATGGTCTTTATTTGTATGGACATTCTTATCTGCAGGTATCATTCTTGGAGGATATTGGGCATATAACGAGCTAGGATGGGGAGGATATTGGGCTTGGGATCCAGTTGAAAATTCATCATTAATGCCATGGCTTACATTAACAGCTTTCATTCATTCATCAATGATTCAAGAAAAGAGAGGCATGTTAAAGAAATGGAATTTTTTACTTGCTACCTCAACTTATATACTTGTTATTCTTGGAACATTTATTACTAGAAGTGGAGTAATTTCATCTGTCCATTCATTTACAGCTGAAAATCTTGGTCCAATGTTTTTTGCATTTTTAGCGATACTAATTCTCTATACTGTTTTCTGGTTTTTTAAAAGAAAATCTTATTTAGATACTCCAGATAAAATTGATTCTTTTACATCAAGAGAAGGTGGATTTTTGTATAATAATCTAATTCTCATTTTAATGTGTTTCACAATTATGTGGGGAACTCTATTTCCAATTTTATCTGAGGCATGGGATGGTAATAAGATTTATGTGGGAGCTTCTTATTTTAACCAATTAAATATTCCAATAGGACTTGTATTATTATTTTTAATGGGAATTGGACCATTACTTTCTTGGAACTATACTTCTCAAAGCGTTTTGCTAAATAGATTTAAATTGCCATTAAGTATAAGTTTTTTATCAGGAATAGGATATATGATATTTTCAAGCTCATTTCAAATATATGTTTTTGTTGCTATAATGGGTGTTTCTTTTACCTTAAGCTCAATTTTAGGTGAATTTTATAAGTCTTATAAAAAACAAAAGAAAGCGTCAAATTTTCTGCACTCAATAGGTAAAATGTTTTTAAGCAACAGACATAAAAATGGAGGTTATATAGTTCATATTGGAATTGTATTATTATTCATTGGATTTATCGGTAGAGCTTTTGAGGTTGAAAAAGAATTTAGCTTATCTCCAGGTGAACAAATTTATTTTTCTAATTATGTTTTTAAGTTAAATAGTATTAAAAGTGAAGCTCGAGATAATCATTATGCTTTTTTAAGTGAAATTGATGTTGTAGACAGTAGCACAAATCAATTGCTTATTAATTTAAAACCTGAAAAAAGAATCTACTTTTATTGGAATTCAGATCCAGAAAAAAGACAACCTCATAGCGAGTTAGATATCTATAGCACCATTCAAAAGGATATTTATTCCATTTTTTCTGGCTATGATGCACAGAAGAATATCGGTTACTTTAAAATTATGATTAACCCCTTAGTAAATTGGGTGTGGATTGGTGGAGTATTAATGGTAATTGGCTCCTTGTTTGCTTTCTGGCCATCAAGGAGAGATAATTAAATGGAAATGTTTAATCAGTTATTTATATTTTTCTTCCTTATGATTGTAATTTTTTATGTTTTTTGGCCAATAATTAAGCAAATGAAATAATGTTACAGATAAAAAATCTTTCTAAATCTTTTTCCAATACAACAATATTAAATGATGTGAATTTTTCTTTAAAGTTAGGAGAAATTTGTGCAATTGTAGGAAATAATGGTTCTGGAAAAACTACCTTTCTTAAATGCCTTTCAGGACTAATGAACTTTGAGACTGGATCAATAGAATTTAATTCTACTAATGGCCACCTTTTTTTAAGTGATAAGCTAAACATTTTTGGTGATTTGACTATTGAAGAGAACCTAAAAGTAATTTCTACTTATCATGATCAAAATTATAATGAGATCGTTTTAAATGATTCTCTTACAATGCTCAATATTGAACAGTTCAAAGATATGCCATTAAAATTCTTATCTAGAGGGAACATTCAACGAAATAAGCTTTGCATAGCAATGAATCTAAATTGGGATTATTTGTTAATTGATGAACCATTTAGCAATTTAGACGCAGAAGGAGTTAAAATTTTTAGAGATATTTTTAATAATTTTAAATCTGATAATAAGTCTATCATTTATTCCACACATCAGGACAATCAAGAATCACTTTATGATAAAGTAATTTCAATAGAAGACTTTAAGGCTTACAAATGATTACAAGACTAATAAGAAATGAGTTTTATTTAGAAAGAAAGTCATCATTTAATTTGCTATACATATCTTTCTTTGCAATTTCATGTTTGATGTTTTTGCTCTTTTCTTTTCCTTTATCAAAAATTTATGACTCAACAGTATTTTCTGGATTCTTTTGGATTATTATCTCGCTTTCAACAATCAAGCTTATTGAAAATTCTTTTGCTAGAGAAAAAGATTATAATATTTATGATCTTATTTATTCATCCTCAATTGATTTGACAAAGATTTATTTTGCTAAAATATTATCACTCAGTTTAATTCTTTTAGGGGTACAATTTATAATATTTTTTAGCTATATGATTTTATCTGATTTGAGTTTTGAAATTATATCAAATCTTATTCTACTAAGTATCGTTACAAACTTTGGATTATTATCTTTTGGTATATTGATTTTTTTATTAACAAATACAAATACTTCTAAAAGCTTTTTATTTCCAGTTATATTTTTTCCTTTAATAGTTCCAATTCTTATAAATGCATCAAATATTCTTTTTGGTATTATTATTGGAGAAATGTCATCTTTATATATTGAATCTTGGTTGATATTATTAACTTTTGCCTTAATTGGAATCCTTCTAGGGATAAATTTATTTGAAAGACTAATTAAACAATAATGAACTTAACTTTTTTTATTATCACCATTTTCTTAATGATCTCAAATTTAGTTTGGATGATTTTCTTTACTCCAATGGTTCCCGATCAAGAATGGGCGCAAAAAATATTTTATCTCCATGTTCCAATAGCGTGGTCTGGATTTTTAGCTTATTTCATTGTGATGGTAAGTGGAATTTGTTATCTCTATACAAAAAATCTTAAATATGACAGAATTGGCCTTGCGTCTGCTGAGATAGGAACTATTTTTACTGCTTTAGTCTTAATTACAGGGCCTATTTGGGCAACACCAATTTGGGGTCAGCCTTGGGTATGGGAACCAAGATTAATTACAACTCTAGTACTCTTTTTGATTTATGTAGGATATTTTATTATGAGAAATATAGGGCTATATCGTCAAAGAGCAGCGCTTGTATGTGCCATTATTGGAATTATTGCATTTTTAGACATTCCAATAATTTTTGCATCAGTTAATTTTTGGGCAGCTGAAATTCAATCTCATCCTCAGCTAGGCATGAATAAACAGCCGTCAGGGATTTTAAATCCATTTTTGTTTTCATTGTTATCATTTACTTCTTTGATGATTTTAATGCTATTATTAAAAATAGAAGTTTTGAAAAAGAAAGATATTGAGGATAGATATGTTTAATTATTTATCATATTTTTTGTCAGCACTTTTTGTTGTTTTTATTACTATTTTAACTTGGTTTATTATTAACGTAAAAAAATATAGAAATTAATTCGGGGGAATTAGAATTATGGAACGAAAAATTGTACATGTTGTAGGAACTGGAACTATTGGCGAACCACTGATAGGCATTCTTTGTGAGCAAAAAAGTAACTTAGGAATTGATGAGGTTACATTTCATAAACAATCCCCTTTAACAAAAGATGCTCCTAAGATTAAAAATTTAATAGCGAAAGGTGCTAGGCTTGCAGTGCACGAAGACAGAGTCGAAAGTTTTAAAGAAATTGGTTTAGAACCTGAATTCACTATGGAAGAAGCTGTTTCTAGAAGTTCAGTCGTTATTGATTGTACTCCTAAGGGATTTGGTCACCAAAATAAAGCAGATTTTTATGAAAAATATGCTGATAAAGTTAAAGGATTTCTAGCTCAAGGCAGTGAAGATGGGTTTGGAAAAAAATATGCTCGAGGAATTAATGACCATGTTATCAATTCAGAAGATCAATTTTTACAAGTTGTTTCTTGCAATACTCACAATATTGCATGCTTAGTTAATACAATAGCATTAAGCATATCTCCAGATAATTTAATTGATGGAAAATTTGTTTGTATTAGAAGGAGTAATGACATAAGTCAAACAGGCAGTTTTGTTCCTGCTCCTACAGTTAATGACCATGGGCATCCGGTTTATGGAACTCATCATGCAGAAGATGCAGCAGGATTATTTAAAACAATGAACCTTGATCTTGATTTATTTTCTTCAGCAATGAAGGTTAATTCCCAATATATGCATACTGTATGGTTTAATTTGAAGCTTAAAGAGCCAACTTCTAAACAAAAAGTTATTGATTTGCTTGCAAGTAATGATAGAGTTTCTTTAACAGAGCATCACTCAACAAATGAGGTATTTTCATTTGGAAGAGATCAAGGACTATATGGAAGAATTTTAAATCAAACTGTTATTGTTGAAGATTCTATTAATGTGCGTAATGATCACGAAGTTTCTGGATTTTGTTTCACTCCTCAAGATGGAAACTCAATACTTTCAAGTATTGCTGCAACTGTTAGATTTTTAAATCCACATTCCTACCAAGATAAAATTAATTCTTTGGGTGGATTTTTCTTTGACAGAGTATAATGTTGAATTACAAAAAGATTATTTCAAGACTGCTTGATCAAAATATCTATATTTTATCAAATGATAATAAAGAAGCTATCATAATTGATCCTGGTTTAGGATTTGATTTAATTGATGGCTATCTTAAATCTGAAAATTTATCTCCAATAGCTGTTTTGGCTACTCATGCTCATATTGATCATATTGCTTCTGCGAGTGATTGTATAAAAAATTACAACATACCATTTTATATTTGTAGAGGAAATAGCATCATGCTTGATCATTATGATATCATGAAGGGATATATGCATGTTGATTCAGAAAAACCAGAAGTCAGTCATTGGATTGAAGAGTCAGATAAAAAATTAAATGTAGGTTCGTTTGAATTTAATGTTAATTACAATCCTGGACATTCTCCGGGATGTATGAGTTTTGAAATAGACTCACTTATCTTTTGTGGAGATTTAATATTTAAGGGATCAATTGGTAGAACTGATCTTCAAACATCAAATCCAGCTCATATGGAAAAATCATTAGAAATGTTTGTAAATTCATTTGATGTGAATTCAACCTTGCTCCCTGGGCATCGTGAAATAACAACATTAGATTATGAATTAAAAACAAATCCATTTTTAGTGAAATATGCAAAATAAAATTATATCAAATCTTGATTCATTAATTGAAAATGAAAAGCCTCATTTTTTACTAGCAGTATCTGGTGGTATAGATTCAATGGTTCTTTTAAAATTTTTTCAGAAAAACCATGAATCCTATAAGTTTTCTGTAGCTCATGTTAATCATAATTATCACTCCGATGCTAAAAAGATGGAACATTTAGTAAAAGATCAATGTGCTCAAATGAATAATGATTTAGTTATTGAGAATATTTTTTTAAAAGGAGTTAATTCTAATATTGAATCAAATTTTAGAAAAATGAGATATAGTAAATTAGAAGAAATTAGAATAGAAATTAAAGCTGATTTTATTCTTACTGCTCATCATGCGGATGATCAAGTAGAAACTATTTTGATGAAAATTATGAATTCCTCTGGTTTAGATGGACTTCAAGGATTGAGAAAATTAAAACAAAATATTATCAGACCTATGTACAATATTTCAAAAAGCGAAATTAGTGATTATGCTTCTTTAAATAATGTTAAATATATTGATGATCCAACAAATTCTGATAACACGTTTACTAGAAATTTTTTGAGAATGAATGTGATACCTGAATTGAAAAAAATTAAAAATGATATTCACATTCCTTTCAATAATTTTACTGATCGAATTGATGAGGTGCATGATTTAATTGCATTTAATGTGCAGAATTTTTGTAATTCAGACAGCTATAGAGTAAATGATAATAATATTGAAATAAACAAATCGGATTTTTATAACCTTCCTTTTCTTGTTCAACTAAAAATAATCTCAAATCAATGCATTGATACTAAAAATTCATTTTCAAAAACTGATGTAAGAGAAATAAAAGATTTATTAAGAAAAAATCTTACAGGTAGTTCAAAAAGAGTAAATGATAAGACAATTTTAATTGATAGAAATTCATTAATTATTTATAAGAATATAAAAAATGACATTTTTATAAATGTTGAAGCTGGAAAAGAATTCAAAGGAAAAGATTTTACTTTTTCCTGGGATTTTAATAAAGCACCTAAAACTTTTAATAATGATAATGAGATTGAATTTATTGACGCATCAAAGATTACTGATAATTTAGTTATAAGGTCAGTTAGAGATAATGATAGTTTTTTGCCTTTGGGAATGAGCGGAAATAAGAAAGTTGCAAAATTCTTAAAAGACAAAAATTTATCCTTCTTAAAGAGGAAAGAATCTTTAGTAGTATGTAACCAAGATGAAATTATTTGGGTTGCCGGTTATCAATTAAGTGAAAAATATAAAATTCATAAAAATTCAGTTAAAATTGCAAAACTAAATTTCTCTAGGAATTAGTTTTTTTATTATACATTTTTATTAAATTCTTCTCCAATGAAAAATCAGACAAATAAGAAACCAAACCCAAAAAAAACTCAATCAGGGCCTAGTTCATTACTCATTTGGGCATCAATAATTTTGTTCATAATAGCTTCTTTTGCTTTTCTTCCAGATGAGTCAGCAAATGAAGTTGAAGTATCGTACAACACTTACAAAGAATTATTAGCTGAAAACAAAATTAAAGAAGCATCTATCGAGAACGATAATTCTTTTCATGGAGAACTTTTTAATCCTGAAACTTTAATCAACAAGCATGGCGCATCGTTTGAAAATAGAACCTTATTTGTTGTTTACTTGCCATCTGATTATTCTGATCAAATTGCTTTATGGGATGAAAAAAATATTGAATACAATTTTGAAGGTGAGAAAATTGATTGGACTAGTTGGCTGCTTGGTTTTGCTCCCTGGTTATTATTAATAGCTTTTTGGTTATTTTTAATAAGAAGAATGCAAGGTTCGGGGAATGGAATGAATAATGTATTTAGCTTTGGTAAAAGTAAAGCTAAGATTTTTTCTGGTAACCAGAAGAAAGTAAAGTTCAAGGATGTTGCTGGATGTGTTGAAGCCAAGGAAGAGCTTGAAGAAGTTATAGCATATTTAAAAAGTCCTAAAAAGTTTGAAAAGCTTGGAGGAAAAATTCCAAGAGGTGTTTTATTAGTTGGTCCTCCGGGAACTGGAAAGACATTATTAGCTAGAGCTGTAGCTGGTGAATCTAATGTTCCTTTTTTTAGTATAAGTGGAGCAGATTTTGTCGAAATGTTTGTAGGAGTTGGAGCATCTCGAGTGAGAGATTTGTTTGAACAGGCAAATAAAAATGCACCTGCGATTGTTTTTATTGATGAACTTGATGCGGTAGGTCGTCAACGTGGAGCTGGATTAGGTGGTGGACATGATGAAAGAGAACAAACACTAAATCAGCTGTTAGTAGAACTTGATGGATTTGATAATTCTAGCAGTGTTATTGTTATGGGAGCAACAAATAGGCCAGATGTGTTGGACTCAGCATTGTTAAGGCCTGGAAGATTTGACCGTCAGGTTGTAGTTGATGTTCCCGACCTAAATGGTAGGCATGATATTTTAAAGATTCATACAAAGAAAATTAAAATTAAACCTAAATCAGTAAACTTATTAGATATTGCCAAAGGAACACCTGGAATGGTTGGAGCTGATTTAGCTAATCTTGTAAATGAAGCTGCATTACTTGCTTCTAGAAAAAGAAAAGCAACAGTTGATAATTCTGATTTTCAAGAAGCTCAAGATAAAGTTTTAATGGGTGTTCAAAGAAAAAGTATGGTGCTTTCGGATCATGAAAAGAAAGTAACAGCTTATCATGAAGCAGGGCATGCAGTAGTAGCACTATTTTCTCCAGAAGCAGATCCTGTCCATAAAGTTACAATTATTCCTAGAGGAAGAGCATTAGGAGTAACAATGCAGCTGCCAATTGATGAAAAACACGGTTATTCAAAAACATATATTTTAAGCAGATTAGCTGTAATGATGGGAGGAAGAGCTGCGGAAGATTTAATATTAAATGAAATCACTACTGGTGCATCAAACGATATTGAAAGAGCAACAAGTATTGCTAGAAGAATGGTTTGTGAGTGGGGAATGAGTGACAAGATGGGCCCAATGGCTTTTGGAAAAAAGAATGAAGAAATTTTCTTAGGAAGAGAAATACAATCTCATAGAGACTACAGCGAAGAAACTGCTCAGATGATTGATCATGAAGTTGTATCAATTATTAAAAATGCACAAGATACTGCAAGAAAAATTCTTGAAGAAAAAATTGATCTACTGCATTTAATGGCTGAAGAATTACTTGAACATGAAACAATAGATGAATCAGATATTAAAGTCATGCTATCAGGTAAAAAAATCTCAAAAAAATAATACATGAATATCAAACAATTCAATGATTGGCTTTCAAGTGAAGATAAGCAATCATTAATCATGGGAATTTTAAATGTCACCCCCGATTCTTTTTCAGACGGAGGACAATACTTTAGAAAAAATACTGCTATTGAGCATGCATTAGAGATGGTCAAGAATGGTGCAGATATAATTGATATAGGCGGTGAATCAACCAGGCCATTCTCAGATCCAGTTAGTTTAGATGAAGAAATTTCAAGAGTGATACCTGTAATTGAAGGTATAAGAAAAAAATCTGATGTTTGTATATCAATTGATACTACTAAATCAATTGTAGCAAGTATGGCTCTTGATGTTGGTGCTTCAATAATAAATGATATTAGCGCTACGGAGATTGATCCGCTGATGGCTGATGTTGCAGTAAAATTTGATTGTCCCTTAATTATAATGCATATGAAAGGAACTCCTAAGAATATGCAGGATAATCCCCAGTATGAATCTCTAATACCAGATATCAAAGATTATCTTGTAGACAGAATAGATTTTGCTATTTCTAAAGGAGTAAATCAAAAAAAAATTATAATTGATCCAGGAATTGGTTTTGGTAAAACTGTAGAAAATAATTTTGAAATCATAAATAATTTAAATCACTTCGTTGAATTGAATTTTCCAGTTTTGCTAGGCGCATCAAGAAAATCCTTTATTGGAATATCTTTAAATCTTCCTGAAAATGATAGGTTAGAAGGTTCATTAGCGGCTAACGTTATTGGATTACAACAAGGTGTAAAGATTTTCAGGGTTCATGACGTTTCTGAAACTAATAAAGCCCTTTTTATTGCAAATAAAATTTTTAATTCAAACCATTTAATTAGCTAAATTAATATATGAACCTTTTTGAGATAAGTTTTTTAAAGTTTACACTAACTGATCTGTTTGATTTGATCTTGGTTACATTCATTTTTTCTTATGCTTATTCTTACTTTAGAGGTACTCGAGGTGGTCAAATGTTAATTGGTTTATTAATTATATTTTTTGCTGGATTTATAATTAATATTCTTGGATTTAAAGCTACATCTTGGCTTTTAAATCTTTTTCAAACTGTTTGGGTCGTAGTTTTTGTAATTCTATTCCAACCTGAAATCAGAAGACTTTTAACTTCTGTTGGACAGAATCGAATTTTAAGAAAGCTTTTTCAAATTGAAAAAACGGCTATTCAAGAAGATATACTTTTCAGCATTGAAGAAATAAAAAAGAACAAGTGGGGTGCTTTACTTGTTTTTGAACGTGAAAATTCTTTAAAAAATGTAGTTTCTGATGCTATTCCAATGCATGCTTCATTCAGCCCTGAGCTTTTAGTATCAATTTTTAATCCATCTTCTCCCTTGCATGATGGAGCTGTAGTAATTCATAATAATTTAATTGAAGCAGCAGCATGTATTTTACCTTTGACGGAGAGCAAGACTTTAAATCCTGAAATGGGAACTAGACATCGAGCAGCACTTGGAATTTCAGAAGAGAGTGATGCTTTGGCAGTTGTTATTTCTGAAGAAAGTGGAAAAATTTCTGTTGCAGAGAATGGATATTTTATAAGTTCAGGCCTCTCTTTAGATGAATTAGGAAAGATTCTAAAAGAAAAGATGAACGAATTTGTTGAGGAAAATTAGTTATGCTAAAAGACAAGATTTTAGATTTATTAAACCGATCAGATTTTATGACTTTATCAACAAGTGTTGCTGGCAATTCTTCTGCAGCAAATGTTTATTTTGCAAACGATGGATTAGATATATATTTTTTCACTTTCAATCCATCTAGAAAAGCTGTGCAAATTTCTATAAATCCTAAAGTGCAATGTGTAATTAGACCTGATGGTGAAGATGGTATTAAAGAGTTACAAATTGATGCATATGCTTCAAAAGTAACAGACGAGGATGAAGTTGAAAAAGCCAAAAAAGCGATTCTTAATGTTACTGAAGCATTTTCTGAATATATGCATGACGATTTTTTGATTGCCAATGATGTAATAGGGTACTACAAGATTCAGCCAACAACAATAAAATATGTTGATTTCTATGCTGAAAAACAATTTGAATGGATGGAAGTTCCTGAAAATAGAATTGGATTATTTAAAGAAGTGAAAAATAATATACTGAATACACTAAAATATTGGATTACTGTTGTAAGAGCACCTTTTTTAACAGCTACCGTTGCTCCAATCATGCTTGGTTCTGCTATTGCATATAAACAGTTTGGGGTCTTTGATTGGTCGATATTTTGGATGGTATTATTTGGCGCTGTTTGTGCCCAAATTGGTACCAATAATATTAACGATTATTTTGATCATAAATCTAGAAATGATGAAATGAATAAGTTGGCTAGTCCATTTAATGGCGGATCAAGAGCTATTCAATCTGGATTAATTACTCCTACAAATATGCTTCTGCTTTCAATTTTCTTTTTTTCATGTACAATCCTAGTTGGTCTTAATCTAAATAACCTCTTCTTTGACGGAAGAGTTGATTCAGTTTTAATGTATCTAGGATATTTGGGTGTATTTTTGGGAGTGATGTATACTGGATTTTTTAAACTTGCATACAATGGTCTTGGCGATTTAGCAGTATTTATTGGTTTTGGTCCTCTTATGGTGTATGGTGCAGCTTTGATGCAAAACTTAGCAGTAGCACCGACTCAATCAATTGATCCAATAGTTACAATATTTTACTCAGTTCCTGTTGGAATATTTATTGCCTTAGTCCTTTTTATAAATTGTTTCCAAGATTATAATGCTGATAAGGCTGCAAATAAAAATAGCTGGGTTGTAAAATTGGCTGGTCCAGGTGAAAAAGCTAATTATAGAAGACCATTTTCAGTTTGGAAAAGTTTAATGGTTATATCATTTCTTTTGATTGTTACAGCATCAGTTTATGCACAAAATTATTTTACATTAATAGCATTGATTCCATTACTTATTTTCAATTTTGCATCTAAGAAAGGTTCTGATTGGTTAGTTGAATGGGAAAAAGAAGATGCTAATCTTCAGCAATTACCTTATGAGCTATTAATTGTTAATGTATCAACCATTGGAATTCACTTTTTAACTGGAGTACTATTAACAATTGGAGTATTACTAAGTGTATGGATTTAAAAGAAGCATATTCATTATCTTTAGAAAAATATAATCAAATTAGGAGGCATCTTTGACCTTGAATCAAAGACCTCTGATCTCCAAAAATTAAAAGAGCAAATTTCTGATCCCACAATGTGGGAAAATAACTCTGAATCGACCACTGTTATGAAAAAAATATCTTTTCTTGAAAAAGATATTGCCTTAAGGAAAAATCTTGTTCAAAAAGCTGAAGATGTAGAAGTACTTTTTGAATTTTTAAATGAAAATCAAGTTGAAGAAGAAGAAGTTAAAAAAGAGCTTAATTCCTTTTCTAATCTTCTTAAGGAGTTTGAATTAAAACTTATATTAAATGGTGATAATGATAGTAACGATGCCATAATTACAATTCATCCAGGTGCAGGAGGTACAGAAAGTCAAGATTGGGCTGAAATGCTTTATCGCATGTATTCGATGTGGGCTGAATCAAAAGGTTTTAAATTTAATGTTATTGACTTCCAAAACGGTGATGAGGCCGGATTAAAAGATTGTACAGTGGAAATTTCTGGTGATTACGCCTATGGTTTATTGCAAGCTGAGATTGGTATTCATAGATTAGTTAGAATTTCTCCATTTGACTCTAACAGTAGAAGACATACTTCATTCGCTTCAGTATCAGTTTCTCCAGCAGTTAATGAGGATATTGATATTGAAATTAATCAAAAAGATTTAAGGATAGATACGTTTAGGTCAAGCGGTGCTGGCGGTCAACATGTTAATAAAACAGATTCAGCTATTAGAATAACTCATATCCCATCAGGTATTGTTACTCAATGTCAAACGCAAAGATCTCAGCACAAAAATAAAGAACAAGCATTAAAAGTATTAAAATCAAAACTTTTTCAATTAGAGATGGAGAAGCAGCTTCTTAATAAAAAAGAGCTTGAAGGAGAAAAAAAAGATATTGGTTGGGGTAGTCAAATTAGATCCTATGTTTTTCATCCTTATAACATGATTAAAGATCATCGAACCAAACATGAAGTAGGAAATATAAAATCAGTTATGGACGGTAATATTGATGATTTTATATATAGTTATTTGTTAGATAAAATGGAAAAAAATAAATAAGTTTTCGAAATGGAAAATAAAAGTTTAAAACAAATTATAGACAATCGACTTGAAAAGTTAAAAAAAATCCGTGAATTAGGAATAGAGCCTTACGCATATGACTATGAAAGCTCTCATCACACATCAGAAATAAATGAAAAGTTAATTGATACTAAGGTTTCTTTAGCAGGAAGAGTTATGTCTCTTAGAAAAATGGGTAAAGCATCATTTGCTAATATTCAGGACCAAGAAGGACGTATCCAATTTTATATTGCAAGAGACGACGTTGGTGAAGATAATTATAATTTATTTAAACTAACGGATATAGGTGATTTTGTCGGGATTGAGGGTAAGGTTTTTAAAACTAAAACAGATGCATTAACTATTAAAGTTTCCCATCTAACAATCTTATCTAAAAACATAAAGCCAATACCTGATGTTAAAGAAAAAGATGGAGAGAAATATAATTTAGTTTCAGATAAAGAGTTCAGATATAGAAAAAGGTTTCTTGATTTAATTATTAATCCTGAAACAAAAAACAATTACGTAAAAAGATTTAAAATAATTAACTCTATAAGATCGTTTTTAAATGATCATGGATATATTGAGGTAGAAACACCTGTATTACAACCAATATACGGAGGAGCAAATGCAAAGCCATTTACAACACACCATAACGCATTAGATCAAGATTTTTACCTTCGTATTGCAACAGAGTTATATTTAAAGCAATTAATTGTAGGTGGATTTGAAAAGGTTTATGAACTTTCTAAAGATTTTAGAAACGAAGGCATAGATAGGAGTCATAATCCTGAATTCACCATGCTAGAATTTTATCAAGCTTATTCTGATTATAATTTTATGATGGATTTTGTTGAACAAATGTTTAAAAAAGTTGTTAAGGACCTTGATATGAAAAAAATATCATGGGATGGCCATAAAATTGATTTTAGCAAAAAGTTTGCACGAAAAACTATGGGAGAATTAATTAAGGATCACACTGGAAATGATATTGATATCTCTGATCATTCAGCCGTTTATAAAGTTTGTAAAGATTTAAAGCTTGAAGTTAGCAAAAAGGATAGCTTAGCTACCTTAATAGATGAAATCATGAGAAGAAAAGTTGAACCAAATCTAATTCAACCAACATATGTAATCAATCATCCTGTCGAAATTTCTCCGTTAGCAAAAGTGAATAGGGATGGAGATAAAGATTTCACAGAAAGATTTGAATTATTTATTGCGGGAATGGAGTTTGCAAATGGTTTTTCAGAGTTAAATGATCCAATTGATCAAAGAAAAAGATTTGAAGATCAATCAAGGAAGAAAGATGGTGGAGATGAAGAAGCATTTCCAATTGATGAAAACTTTCTTGAAGCGATTGAGACTGGAATGCCTCCAACAGCAGGAGTAGGTATTGGAATTGATAGATTAGTTATGCTATTAATTGATACTCGATGGATAAGAGACGCCATAATTTTCCCTACATTAAAATCCCTTAAATGAAGCTCGTATTATTTTTAATTAAAAAATTATTTATTTCAAAAAATAGTAGTTTAGTTTTTCGCCTTACAAACCTTGTTACCATAATTAGTCTTTCATTGGGTGTTGCATCATTAAACATTGTTATGAGTTCTATTGATGGTTTCGAATCTGAAATTTCAAAAAAATTATCAAATTTGAATGGATATAGTTCAATTAATCATTTATTTGAAGATGAAATCATTCAAAACGAATTTGATCAACCATTCATTTTAGATAAAGTACCTTATTTAGAAAAGGTAGCATTATTAAAATCAAAAAGTGATTCCCAAAGCATTATTATAAATGCATATCCAATTAACGATTTTAATAAAATTAGATTATTCAAATCATTTGATACTAATAAAATAAAAAATGAATCAATTGTTGTTGGAAAAAGATTAGCAGACAATCTAAACCTTAAACTTGGAGATCAGGTAGTTATTTTCAATCCCAAAAATCTTGAAAATTTTTCTAACCAAAATAGATATGATTTCTTTACGGTAGCCCATATTTATAATTCTGGTATACCTGAATTTGACAAGAGAAATATTTTTACTTCTTTAGAAAATCTTCAAGAGTTTTATGATATTGAAAATTCTATTTCGGGATGGATAAGTATAGACCCAAATGATGACATTATAGATTATCCGTTTTATCAAATGACTATATATGATAAGTATTCGAGTCTTTTTGAATGGATAAATACTCAAAAATGGCCAATTTTATTTATTTTTAGTTTAATTGCACTAGTTTCATTTTTTGGGCTTTTAAGTTCTTTGAGTATTTTATTTGATGAAAAGAAAATGGATTTCACAATACTTAAGATCTATGGATTATCACACAAATCAATTTCAAAGATATTTATTTTTCAATCAATGATTCTTGCATCGATTGGATCAATAATTGGTATATTGTTATCTTATGTTCTTATTCAATTACAGAATGAGTTTAAATTAATAAGCATTGAGCAGAATATTTACTTTGTTGATTACCTTCCTATGGAATTTAATTTCAGTAATTCACTTTTAATTATCATCATAAGTGTAATATTAAGTTTTATTATATCCGCTTCATCTGTAAAAAGATTTGCTTACTTTAATCCAATAAATGTGTTGAGGAGCAAATGAAAATTTATTTATTAATTGCTAAAAGATTTTTGTTTCCAAGAAATGATTTTCGCTCTAATACAATTAATTTTATATCATTTATTGGTCTTTTCATTGGCGCTGCTGCAATAGTGTTATCTGTTTCTGTGCTTAATGGTTTTCAAGGAATTTTACAAACTGAAGCTAAAAAAATTTATGGTGATTATTTGGTTGAAGATATAAGTAATACTAGCTTTTTAAGAGATTTAAATATGGATAATGAAAATTATTCAATTTTTCAGGAAAATGAATTTCTAATTGTATCTAATAATAAACAGAACCTAATTGAATTTAAATCTGTATCTAATGAATCTTTGAATGATTTTTATGAACTTGATCTGCAAAATAATTTCAAGGCTTTATCCAAAGAAGAGGTGATAATTGGTAATTTGCTTGCAAATCGACTGAACGTTGACATTGGAGATAGCATTCAAATAATATCTAAAGATTTTAAACTTAATTCCTATAGTCTTCCTGATATTTATGAGTTCAAAGTTGCAAATATTTTTTCAAATAGAATTTTAAGAGCTAATGATTTTCTAGTATTTGGAGTGAATAAAGAAATCTTCAAAAATGCAAATTTTTCTGCAGAGATAAATGGAGATATTGGAAGCATTAAAGATTCATCAACAACATTCTTATCTTGGGAAGATAGAAATCGTCAGCTTTTTGAAGCAACTGAAATAGAGAAGAAAATAACTTTTTTTACTTTATTATTAATTGTTTTAATTGCATCATTTAATCTGTCCTCATCAATCATGCAGATTTCATCAAATAAGATAAGGGATCTGGCAATTTTTTCATCTATTGGTATGAAAAAAAATGATATTAAAAAAATATTTATCATTTACAGTTATTTAATCGGTCTTTCTGCATTATGTGGAGGCATTCTTTTTGCTTTATTAGTAATTTTACTACAAAATAAATTATCCTTTATAAAATTATCTCCTGAGTTTTATTTAGTTGATACTTTACCAATGCAGATATTTATTTTTGATATTGCACTACTTTTATTGGGTTCAGTCTTTTTAATAGGGATTTTTACAAATATTCCTTTGAGATTCATAAATAGTTTGAGTCCTGTAAAAATAATTAATAAACAATTATGATAGTTGATATAAAAAAACTAACAAAAACTTTTTCAGATGGAAGTAGAAAGCTTCATGTTTTAAAAGATATTAATCTTCAAATAGATGAAGGAAGCATCATAACAATAAAAGGCCCTTCAGGTTCTGGAAAATCAACATTATTAAGTATTATTGGAACCTTAGACAATGCTGATAGTGGAGAACTTTTAATTAATGGAATTAGTATTCAAGAAAACACCAATATGGATAAGCTAAGAAATAAGAGCATAGGTTTTGTTTTCCAATTTCATAATCTAATTTCAGAACTAACATTAGAAGAGAATGTCAGTCTTCCAAAAATGATAGCCAAAGAACAATGGGATAAAGATGAGTTAATTGAGCTTTTTGAGTACTTCGATCTAAAAGATAGAATGAATTCATTCCCAAATGATTTGTCAGGTGGTGAAAAGCAAAGGGTGGCAGTGATGCGAGCTGTTATTAATAATCCATCAATTATTATTGCAGATGAACCAACAGGAAATCTTGATAAGGAGAATGCATTAAAAATGATGTCTCTTTTTCAAAAATTGAATACTGAAAAAAAACTCACAATAATTATCGCAACGCATGATGAGGATGTTTTTAATATCGGTCACAAAAAATATCAATTAGTTGACGGTTGTCTTAAGTTAGTTCATTAGTATGACTTAATGGCATATAATTTGTCAATTATGTCATAAATAATTCTCTGGCATTATCTTTGCAACTATAAAGGCATAATTTAATTATAAGGAGAAAATAATGGGTAAAATTATTGGTATTGATTTAGGAACAACAAACTCTTGTGTTGCTGTAATGGAAGGTGGAGAACCAACTGTTATAACAAGTCCGGAAGGTGGTAGAACCACTCCTTCTGTAATTGGTTTTACAAAAGAAGAAAGACTTGTTGGCGATCCGGCAAAAAGGCAAGCTGTAACTAATCCAAAGAATACTATTTATTCAATTAAAAGATTTATGGGTAGAACCCCAGCTGAAATAAAAAAAGATATTGAAGAAGTTCCATATGAAGTGTCTATTGATGGAAAAAAAATCAATGTTGAGGCTAACGGTAAAAAATATCAACCTCAAGAAATTAGTGCAATGGTATTGCAAAAAATGAAACAAATGGCTGAACAATATCTAGGAACTACTGTTTCTGATGCTGTGATTACGGTCCCAGCTTACTTTAATGATGCTCAAAGAAAAGCAACAAAAGATGCTGGAAAAATTGCAGGTCTAAATGTTAAAAGAATTATCAATGAACCAACCGCAGCTTCTTTAGCTTATGGTTTTGATAAGAAAAAAGATGAAAAAGTTGCTGTATTTGATCTTGGTGGTGGAACATTTGATATTTCTATTCTTGACATATTGAATGATGAAGGCCAAAGTATTGAAGTAAATGCAAGCAATGGTGATGGAAGATTAGGTGGTGATGACTTTGACCAAAAAGTGGTTGATTGGCTTGCTGACGAGTTCAAGAAAAATGAAGGCATTGATTTAAGAAAAGATCCTATGGCTTTACAAAGATTGAAGGAGTCAGCAGAGAATGCTAAAAAAGAATTATCATCTTCAAAACAAACAGAAATAAATCTTCCATTTATTACTGCTGATTCTTCAGGTCCTAAACATTTAAATATGACCTTAACAAGAGCAAATTTTGAACAATTGGTTTCTGATTTAGTTGAAAGAGTGGTAGCACCTTGTAAACAAGCTTTAAAAGATGCAAAACTATCACCATCAGATATTAATGAAGTCATACTCGTTGGAGGTTCAACTCGAATTCCAGCAATCCAGGAAAAAGTAAAAGAAATTTTTGGCAAAGAACCTAATCAGAGTGTTAATCCTGACGAAGTTGTTGCCTTAGGAGCTGCAATCCAAGGTGGAGTTCTAGCAGGTGATGTTGATGATGTGCTTTTACTAGATGTTACTCCGCTAACATTGGGAATTGAAACAATGGGTGGTGTAGCAACCCCATTAATTGAGAAAAATACGACTATTCCAACTCAGAAATCTCAAATTTTCTCTACTGCTGCTGATAATCAACCAATGGTTGAGATTCATGTTGTTCAAGGAGAAAGATCATTAGCAAAGGATAACAAAAGCCTAGGAAGATTTCATTTAGATGGTATTCCACCTGCTCCTAGAGGAACTCCTCAAATTGAAGTTTCTTTTGATATGGATGCAGATGGAATTTTAAATGTAAAAGCTGTAGATAAAGCAACTTCTAAAGAGCAAAGTATTAGAATCGAAGCTCAAAGCGGCTTGTCAGATCAAGAAATTGAAAAGATGGTAAATGACGCGAAAAAGCATGAAGCTGAAGATAAGGCTAAGAAAGAAGAGATTGATACAAAGAATCAAGCTGAACAACTTGTATTTCAAACTGAAAAACAAATGAAGGATTTAGATGATAAGTTATCAGACGACGATAAAAATGACCTGAATGATGCACTAGAAAAGCTGAAAAAAGCAAATGAATCTTCCGTCATTGATGATATAAAATCTGAAATGGAAAACTTAAATTCAGTTTGGAGTTCAAAAGCTTCTTCAATGTATGATGCATCTAATGCTAGTGCTCAAGAACCTCCTGTTCAAGAATCAGAACCAGGCGGTGCTGAAGCAAAAGATGATAAAAAGATTAAAGATGCTGATTTTGAAGTAGTTGAAGACTAGTTTTAGATTCTTTATTAATCTATAATTACTTAGCTTTTCAACTATGAACAGCACTGTTTTAAAAATACTAAAAACGATTGCTAGTGTTTCTGTTGCATTTATCAGTTTCACTATCATTGTTATAATAGCTTTTTATTTTTATCTATCTGACGGTGTTGAGTTCAATTTAAATAAATCAAATCAAACCTTAAGTAGTTTGACAAATAGGTTTGAACTAGACTTCAGTAAGAATTCGTCAATCTATTTCAAAGCAAGAGAAAAAAATATTGATACTTACATTACTCTTGAGAATGCAATTATTAAACGATCTGGAAAAATTTTAATTAATTCAGAAAATATCACTTTAAATACCACTTTAGACTTTTCTAAAACGTTGCAATTTGTATTTGAAATTATTTTAAATAATAATACAGACTTGAATTTGATTAATCCAGTCAGTATTAAGTTAAAAAATCCAATTTTAGATCTTGCAAGTATTGAAAATCAAGATACAGAAATAAATAAAAGTGAAAGATATTTTCCTGTTACGATAAAGGCTGAAGACGGAAATTTAATTGATGGTGATATTGAAATTGGCCAGTTTGATTTTTTTCTAAATATTAATCAGTACTCTGATAATTCTTCATTAGAAAAGTACAAGTTTCGGCTAAAGTCATCTCAAAATTTTCCTGTAAGTTATATTGCTCAATTTTTTGAAGATGTTGAAAGCATTGGAGATAAAAAGGAATCTATATCTTTTGATTTAACACTAGAAGATGAATATGCAAGTAATGATGATATTTCTCAAAAGCTTAACGGTGTAATTCAGATTAGAAATACAACAATGAGATTAAAAACGTTTCCTGTTCAGTTAAAGCCTGAGCCAATAAGAAGATTAAATTTAGATTTAAATATAAATGATAATATTGGTCAAGCTAACTTAGTTGGAACATTGTATAATCCTAAAAAAAGTTTAGGTCTGCAAACAGAACCTAATCTTCAAATAGGAGGTACTTTAAATTTTGAAGAAATTCAGAAACCTGAACTTAATTTAATCGTTAATGGTTATGATATATATTTTGCTAAACTTGAAAATTTAAATTTAAATGGGGTTACTGACTTAACTGTCTCAATAATTGGTAAAAATGTATTAGATTTACAAGGTTCTTTAAAAATTAAAAAAAGTAATGGGTTCTTAGTTCCATTAGCAGATACAGAATTTGAAACTAAACATAGAATAAGAAATATTGATGAAGAAAAATGAATTAGATAGACTGAACTCAAAAATCCAACAAAAGTCCACTTTTGTTGAATCTTTAAGAGAAAGCATCTCTGAGGTCATTGTTGGACAAAATGAGCTAATTGATAAAATTCTTATTTCAATCATATCTAATGGTCATATACTTTTAGAAGGAGTCCCTGGACTTGCTAAAACTTTAACAATTAACACTGTAGCTAATTTAATTAATGCAGAATTTAAGAGAATTCAGTTTACTCCTGATATGTTGCCCTCAGATTTATTAGGGACTCTCATTTATAATCAAAAGACCGGTGAGTTCAACACTAAAAAAGGTCCAATTTTTTCAAATATAATTTTAGCAGATGAAATTAATCGTGCTCCGTCAAAAGTACAAAGTGCCTTGTTGGAATCAATGCAAGAAAAGCAAGTGACTATTGGTGACGATACTTTTAAACTGGCGAAACCTTTTTTAGTTTTAGCCACTCAGAACCCAATTGAACAAGAAGGTACTTATCCACTTCCCGAAGCTCAGGTTGATAGATTTATGATGAAGGTGATTGTTGATTATCCTTCAATAGATGAAGAAAAAGAGATTATTAATAAAGCTAACACGCAAAACGATAAAAAAATTAAATCAGTAGTGAAAGCGAAAACAATTCTCGAAGCTCAAAACCTTGTAAATGATATATATATTGATTCTAAAATTTCAGAATATATTTTGAATATAGTCTTTGCTACTAGAGATCCTAAACAGTTTAATTTATCAAAATTAGCGGATTTAATTTCTTTTGGTGCATCTCCAAGAGCTTCAATTAATTTAGTTTTAGCTTCAAAAGCCAAAGCATTTATTGATGGAAGAGGATATGTTATACCTGAAGACGTAAAATATGTCGCAAAGGATATTTTAAGACACAGAATTTTACTTTCATATGAGGCTGAGGCAGAAGAAATCACTTCTGAAGATATAGTTGATCAATTGCTTCAAGAAGTACCAGTCCCTTAGTTTTGTAATGTCAAAAGAAATACTCAAAAAAGTTCGTCAAATCGAAATAAGAACAAAAAATGTTGTAAATGATTTCTTTGGCGGCGATTACCACTCAAATTTTAAAGGAAGAGGTATGACCTTTTCTGAAGTGAGAGAATATGTTCCAGGTGATGATGTAAGATCAATTGATTGGAATGTAACTGCAAGAACTGGAAAGCCTCACATTAAAATTTTTGAAGAAGAACGAGAGTTGTCCGTTTTAATTCTTATAGACGTAAGCAGTTCCGGTGTTTTTGGTTCAAAAAAGGATTTAAAAATTGATTTAGGTGTAGAGCTTGCAGCTATGTTAAGTTTTTCGGCAATAAAAAATAATGACAAAGTTGGACTTGCCTTGTTTAGCGATAAAATTGAAAAATATATTCCACCAAAAAAAGGCAAGAAACATGTTCTCAGACTTATAACAGATATTGTAAATCATGATTTTGAAAATAGAAACAAGCGTACGTCGATAAAGACTGCAATTGATTTTGCAAATAAAATATCTAAAAGAAAGAGTGTCATTTTTCTTATTTCAGATTTTATTGATGATAATTTTTGGAATGAGTTAAAATTTTTAAACTTTAAGCATGATGTTGTTGGATTACAGATTTATGATGCATATGAGCGTAATTTTCCAAACGTTGGCTTAATAAATATTCACGATTCTGAGACTGGTGAAAATACATGGATTGATACAACCAGTAAAAAAAATAGAGATAAATTTCAAAAAAATTCAGACGAGAAACTTGATAAATTTTCAATGAAATGTAAGAATATCGGTTTTGATTTACTTCAGATAAATACGGACGATGATTACATAAAATTTCTTATGCAATTTTTTAGATCAAGAGCAAAAAGAAGCTAATGAAGATTTATATCCTAATTTTTTTGATATTTTTATCTGCTTGTAATACTGATTTAAAAAATCCAAATATATCTTTTGAGACAATTCCTGAAAAAGCACAAATTGGTTTTCCAATAAATCACAAGGTAGTAATTAACGACTTAGGAGAATTATTTACATTAGACTCTGTAGCGTGGGAAGATTCATCAGCTTGGTTATCAGATTCTTCAAAAGTATTTATTAAAGAGTCAAATATTGATACTTTAAAAAATTCAATTTTACTTAATTATCAAATTACGTTCTGGGATACCGGTTCAGTAGCTATACCCCCATTATATGCTTTTGTAAGTTTTCCCGATTCTTCAGAAGCTTCTACCTTGAAGACTGATTCATCTTTTGTTTACATTTCATCCGTTTTAGATACTACAATGACAACAGTTATAGCTGATAAGCCTTTGAAAGAGATTCAATTTCCAATTGAAAGGTTGAGACTTTTTGCATTTTTGATTTTATCCCTATTAATCTTATATACTTTTTATTTGATAAGAACTAGAGATAAAGAAAAAATTTCCAAAAGAAAGTTTTTTAATTTTAATCCAAAATCAAAAGCATTAAAAGATGTTGAAAAAATTGACTTGAACATAGATGCTACTGAATTTTTTGTTAAAATTTCTGAAGTTTTGAGAAAATATTTTCAAAATAATTTTTATATCATATCATTTGAAATGACTTCAGCAGAACTCAAAGAATTTTTTAAAGACAAAGATTTAAACTATTTGTTGGATGAAATTGATCAAGTAAAGTTTGCTAAAAAAAACCCAAATAAAAGTGAAAAAGAAGATATTTTACAATTATTAAAAAAAGTTATAAGAAAACTTCTATAAAGCAATTAATTCATTTAATTTACACTCATGAGTACAACAGCTGATATTAGAAATGGAGCAGTAATCAATTTTAAAAATGCTCGAATGAAAATTGTAGAATTTCAACATGTAAAACCTGGCAAAGGGCCAGCATTTGTAAGAACCAAGCTTAAAGATATCCAATCTGGAAAAATTATTGATCACACTTTTAATTCAGGAGCTAAAATCGAATTTATTAGAGTTACATCTAGAAAATTTCAGTACTTGTATAAGGATGGAGATAGTTTCATCTTTATGGATAATAATACTTATGATCAGGTTCAAGTTGATAAGCTGCTAATGGATAATAGTTATTTCTATATTAAAGAAGGTGATAATATTGAAATTTCTTTTGATGGTGATGAAATTATTAGTTTACTTTTACCCGCAAAAACAGTACTCAAAGTAACACAGACTGATCCAGGACATAAAGGAAATACCGCAACTAATGCGTTAAAGCCAGCTATTTTAGAAACTGGTCTTGAGGTTCAAGTTCCATTGTTCATAAATGAAGGTGACTTAGTAAAAATTGATACTAAAGATGGTTCTTATTCTGAAAGAGTAAAAGAATAGTTAAATGTGGAAAGATAAGATAAAAGAAATTATTTACATGCTAGAAAATAGCGATGTAAATGAAATTGAAGTAAGATTTTGGTTCAAAAAAATTAAGGTAACCAAAAAGCCTCCTGTTTTAAATGTTGATTCAACACAATTATCATCCGACAATCAAAATATTCCAAATTTAGTTAAAGAACAGCCTGTTAATCAAAGCTCAGAGGCTTCTAACGACATACCTGAAACAAAACTAGTCGAAATAAAATCTCCAATGCCAGGTACATTTTATTCAGCACCAGATCCTGAATCAGCATCATTTGTTAATATTGGTGATAATGTAAATGCTGGAGATACCATCTGTATTGTTGAGGCTATGAAGATTATGAATGAAATTCAGGCTGAAGAATCTGGTATCATTGAAGAAATTTTAGTTGATAATTCAAGTCCTGTTGAATTTGATCAGGTATTATTTAAATTAAAACCATCTAAGTAACAATGTTCAAAAAAATTCTTATTGCTAATAGGGGTGAAATTGCTATTAGAATCATTCGAGCATGTAATGAGATGGGTATCAAAACTGTTGCAGTATATTCAAAAGCAGATAAAAATTCATTACATGTTAAATTCGCTGACGAAGCTATTTGTATTGGAGAAGGTCCTGCTGTAGAAAGTTATCTTAATATACCTAGAATTATTGCTGCAGGAGAAATTACAAATGCTGATGCAATTCATCCTGGTTACGGCTTCCTGGCTGAGAATGCAAAGTTTAGTAAAATTTGTAAAGAAAATGGATTTACATTCATTGGTCCAGATGCAGAAATCATTGATTTAATGGGCGACAAAGTGAATGCAAGAAATGCTGCCAAAGATGCTGGCGTTCCCATCATTCCTGGAAGTAATACTTTATCTTCAGTTGAAGAATTTTTAGAAATTGCTGAACAAATTGGATATCCTGTAATGCTGAAAGCTGTAGCAGGAGGTGGCGGTAAAGGAATGCGAGTTATTAAGAATGCAAATGAAGCTGAAAAAGGTTTTAATATCATTCAAAATGAAGCAGGAATGGCATTTAATAATTCAGAAATCTATGTTGAAAAATTTGTTGAAAATGGCCGTCATATTGAGGTCCAAATTTTATCAGATAAATTTGGAAATCATCTTCATTTAGGAGAAAGAGAATGTTCTATTCAACGAAGTAATCAAAAATTGATTGAAGAATCACCTTCTCTATTTGTAGATGATAATTTAAGAGATGAGCTAACATCAAAATCCTTACAGCTTGCAAAAAAAGTTAACTATGTAGGAGCTGGTACAATTGAGTATTTGGTTGATGATGATAAAAATTTTTATTTTATTGAAATGAATACAAGAATTCAGGTAGAGCATACCGTGACAGAAATGGTATGTATGATTGATCTTGTTAAAGAACAGATAAGAACTTATGCAGGTATTGAACTATCAATGAAGCAGGAAGATATAACAATGAGCGGTCATGCTATAGAATGTAGAATTAATGCTGAAGATCCATTTAATGATTTTATACCTTCACCAAAGAAGATTGACTCACTTAACTTTGCTGGAGGAATTGGAGTAAGAATTGATTCATTTATTTATGCTGGTTATCAAATTCCAACAAATTATGATTCAATGTTAGGAAAGTTGATTGTTCATTCATCATCGAGGGAAAAAGCATTAATTAGAATGAAGAGGTCACTCCAAGAAACTTTTATTGAAGGCCCTAAAACAACTTTACCACTTTTAGAAATGATTTTTGAAAATAAAGACTTTAATAATGGAAATTTTGATATAAATTTTTTAGGTAAATTTTTAAAAAATATAAAGGAAAAAGATAATGAATCATCCTGATAACTTAATGTACACTTCTGAACACGAATGGGTTAAAATTGAAAATAATATAGCTACAGTTGGTATTACTGATTTTGCACAAGGTGAGCTTGGAGACATAATATTTTTAGAATTTCCAGATGTTGATGAATCATTCAATGAAGGAGATGTTTTTGGAACAATTGAAGCGGTCAAAACAGTATCAGATTTATTTATGCCAGTATCCGGAAAAATAGTTGAAGTCAATGAGGCATTGAATGATG
>JAYPYG010000047.1:0-5562 GCA_038280095.1 Fidelibacterota bacterium
AATACCGTCATTTACGCTAAACGACAAACCGTTTGCCTGACCTTGACCGTGATATGGATCCTGTCCAATTATTACCACCTTTACATTGTTTAAATGTGTCGAATTAAAAGCATTAAACATTAAGGATGGTTTTGGATAAATAATTTTATTTTTGTAAGAATTTCTAACCTTAGAAGAAAGCTCTATCCAATACTTCTTTTCAAATTCCTCTCTCAGTTCAGAATACCATGAATCATGAATTTTAACTTTTTTTTGGATATTTAATTGTGAGATTTGGTTGAGATATATCTCGTTACCAAACAGCTGCTTATTTTGATTAATAAATGTCTTTTTTAAAGATTTAGTGCTCAATTGATTCTTCGTTCTTATTCCAGTCAATACTACCGTCTAAGAACTCATCTAAGGCAACAGAGGTGACTTTTTCTTCCTTGTCAAAATCAATATTTTCTCTTAAAACAGGCTCTGCAAGAATACCATCTTCAGAAATTTCTTCATTTTCATCAATCATTTGCTTAACAATTCTATCTTGAAGAATTTGTTTTGCTCTTTTTGATGAGACAACAACAGCTTCATAAATATCATCTGTCTTTTTTAAAAGCTTTCTAAACGAAATTGGGTCTACAGCCATTTTAATCCTCTTTTTTGTGTCTAATTATAATTTCTTTAATTTTTTCAAATGTGGTTTCGAAGTTATCATTAATAAGATTATAGTCAAATTCTTTTTTTAAGTTATCCTCTTCTTCAAACCTGCTTAATCTTTTATTAATTTCATCTTCAGTTTCTGTTGATCTTAAAACTAATCTTTTTCTTAGTTCCTCAATATTAGGGGGTGATAAAAAAATTGATATAGTTTTGCTTGGATAATAATTCATTAAACTAACTGCCCCATTAACATCCAGCTCAAAAAATAAATGCTTATTATTATCGATATACTGTTCCAAGCTACTCAATGCAGTGCCATATAAATCTCCATGAACATTTTCATGTTCAAGAAATAGGTTTTCTTCAATCATTTTTTCAAATTGTTCTTTATTTATAAAATTATAGTGAACACCATCAATTTCATACTTTCTTTTATTTCTAGTTGTATATGAAACAGAAATTTCAATGTTTAAATCTCTGGAAAGTAATTCTAATAGTGTAGTTTTACCTGAGCCTGATGATCCGGAAATAATAATAAAATTTTTCATAAAATATTTCCTATTTGTTCTCTTAATTTTTCAGCTTGCATTTTTAAGCTTATTGCATGTTTTGAAACTCTTTTATCTAAAAACTTAGATAATATTGTATTAGACTCTCTATTGATTTCTTGTAAGATGAAATTAATTTTTTTTCCAGATAATTGCTTTGATTTAATTGATAAGGATATCTGACTTAAATGACTATTAATTCTATCAATCTCTTCTGAAATATCAATCTTTTCTATCTCATCGATTACGTCATTAGTTGACTTTAAATTTATTTTACTTGCATGTACTCTTTCTTGAATTTTTTCAATCTTCAAAAGATTTTTTTTAGCTATATCCAAATACCCATAAAAATCTTTTTCTATTAAAGCTCCTTCTTTATTACGCATATCAATCAATTCTTTTGTTGCAATTTTTAATGATGAGAAAATCTTTTTTTGAATTGAGCTACTATGCGGTACATAACTTAAAATATCATTATTTCTTAGTAATTGGCTGTAATTCAAATCAATATCGTACTTTTTTTCAATTTCTTTATATGCTTTTAAAACACTAGATGTTTTTTGACTATTAAATTTGAAGGTATCTTTTGAATCTACTTTTATAAACAATGTAACTGAACCTCTCAATAATTTTTTTTTTAAATAGTTTCTAATCTTGTATTCAAGTGGACCAGATAAATCAAATGATTTTGTATTCAATTCGAAATACCTTGAGTTAAAAGATTTTAATTCAATATTTATTGAAAGACTGGAGTCCTCGTAGCTCGAAGAACCAAAACCTGTCATACTAACTAACATTATGCTTCAACCTTTCTTTTCATATTCAATAAATAAAGTAATAATACTCCAATAGGAAACAGTAGTGAAAATATAGGGAAAATTAATTTAAAACTATAGTTATCTGCTATTAATCCTCCGAAATATGCTGCTAAACCCGAAAGACCAAACATTAAGAAAAAGTTCAAACCAAAAACAACTGATCTTATCCTTAATGGAGTAATATCCTTAATTATGGAATTAATTAATGGTTGTATTGAGTACATAATAATTGCCAAAAGAACCGAAACAATTACAATCAATGTTTTTCCGACAAATATTATTGATATAAATAAAGGAAGAAGTAGGAGAAAAACTATTGACAATAATTTAATTCTATCAAACTTATCTCCAAGATATCCTGATAGAATTTGTCCTAAAAAACCTGTCAACATAATTGCTGATACAATAGAATTTGCGTTTGAGCCAAAATCTAAATTAAACACTGAAGGAATAAATGTGTTAAATACTGTAAATGATAAACCTACAACGAATGAAATTAGGAAAAAAATTGACAAAATTGAGTTCTGTTTTTTATCGCTAAAATCATCTAGACCAATAATATCCATTTTTTCAGTATTTGGAATAAACTTCATTGAAAGAGGTAATAAAAAAGCATTTAAAATTGCAGTGAAAACAAATGCATAATGCCAACTAAAATACAATAAAGAAAAATATGATATTAGAGGACCTAAAGAAACACCAATTGATCCAAAGACTCCATGAAATGCATTTGCCTTTGCAATATTTTTGTCAAAAGTTTCTGAAATTAATGTTAGAGAAACAGGATGATGAATGCTTGCGAAAAGTCCCAATAGAATACTGCTTAGCGAAAACATTAGAACACTGTTTGAAATACTTACTAAAAGTGCAGAAAATAAAATCCCCATTTGAGAGAATGCAATTAATTTTTTTGGTCCGTACTTATTGTACAAAAAAGACATTGGAAGGGAACCAACCCCAAAACAGAAACTCACAATACCAAATATTAGCCCTACTTGAGCTGCATTTAGAGAAAAAAAATCAATTAAATTAATATACATACTTGGAATCAACATCATAATGATGTGATTTGACATGTGAGATAAACTTAAAACAAATAGAATGGGTCTAGAAGGCAAGCTTTATTTCTTTTCTGCAAGACGAGCAGCTTTGCCGGACAATCCACGCAAATAGTACAATTTAGCTCTTCTTACTTTATTAACTCTATCAACTTTTATAGATGCAATTGATGGAGAGTGAAGTGGAAAAATTCTTTCTACTCCAATACCATTAGAAATTTTTCTTACAGTAATTGTTTCAGCAATACCGGAGCCTTTTCGAGCGATAACTGTACCCTTATATAACTGTTGTCTCACTTTTTGTCCCTCTCTAACATTAACGTAGATTGAAAGGACATCTCCTGCTTTAAAATTCGGTATATCTTCTCTTAGTGTATTACTCATTTTATTCTTTCTCCAACAGATCAGGTCTTCTGTCTTTTGTAATTTCTAACTTTTTATCATTACGCCATTTTTCAATTGCCTTATGATCGCCAGATAATAATACTTCTGGAACTTTTAATCCATCAATTTCATTAGGCCGCGTAAAATAAGGAGCATCTAGTAAATCGTCAACAAAAGAATCAGTCATTGCTGAATTTAAATCATTTAAAACACCTGGAACTAATCGTGCAATTGAATCAAAGATAATCATTGTTGATAGTTCGCCATTAGAAATGATGAAGTCGCCAATAGATATTTCTAAATCAACATATTTTTCAATAACTCTTTCATCAATACCTTTATAATGTCCACAAATAAAAATTAATGAACTTTCATTGCTTAGATCACTGCTTATTTCATGATTTAAAACTTTACCTTTTGGAGAAGGAAAAATTATTTTAGGTTTGTCAATAGAAAGGTTTATGCAGTGATCAATAGCATCAAATAAAGGTTGACACATCATTACCATTCCACTCCCTCCTCCATATGGCTCATCATCTATCTTTCTGTAATTATCCTTTGCAAAATCTCTTAGATTTATTACTACCACTTCTAATAGTTTTTTTTTAATGCCCTGATTAACAATATTATTCTTAATTAAAATATTAATTGCTTCTGGAAATGGTGTTATAATAAAAATTTTCATTTATACAGCTTAAATTATTTCATTATTTACTATTTTGCTTTGATTAATTTAGGAAATTTAGAATAAGTTAATCCTCTCCAAATCCACTCAAATGGTCCAAAATTATATCTACTCATCCACCAAGAACTAAAGCTCAACTGATATATCCATATACAAAAAACAATAATATATAATTGAGACCTTGAAAGTTCTCCAACAAGACTGAACCCTGCCCCTGAAAATAAGATTAAACCAAAAATAGATTGTAACAAGTAATTTGTAAGAGCCATCTTACCTACATTTGATAAATGATATCGAAACTTTAAAGCCTTATCAAATTTGATAATTAAAATAATTAGCCCAAGATAACTAAAAGCCATACCCAGTCTTCCAACATCATATGTTAAAGAAGTTATACGCGAAGCAAAAATACTATTATTAGAATCGAATGCAGACCAAACTTCAAAACTATTAACTGAAAATCCTATAAGAAAACCAACAATCGTCAATCGTAAATAAAACAAACTGCTTAACCCTCCATGAAGTATCCGATATTTAAATAAAGACATTCCCAATATCATTACAGATATAACATCCCAAAAACTTGAAAAAATATAACTTTTTATGGCCAAATTCTTTTCATGCATATTCCATTTAAAAGCAGAGATGTACGATTCTTTTCTTTGATTTAATTCTTTTCTAATATCATCAGGTGTTGGATTAAAAACTCCGTAAACTAAATCTCTTAATTCAATAAGATCTTTTTTTTCGTCTTCAGATATTTTTAGGTTAAAAATTGTATTTTTTTGATCAATATCTTTTATTTCATGTAATAATTTCACAGTACCAAATGAGATAAGGGAATTAAATGCTAGCAAAACGATTGAAATAATTAATAAAGTTTGAGGCTTTAGCTCTTTGAAGAAATATAAAACAAAACTAATTAAAGCATATAAAATTAGAATATCTCCAAACCATAATAGAAAATATGCATCTACAATTCCAAAACATAAAAGCCAAAAAGACCTTTTAAAGTGAAAAGAAGCTGATTTTTTTTTAGTAAATAATAATACGCCAGCACCAAAAAGAATTGAAAATAATGCCCTCATTGCACCTTCTGCTGAAATATCAATAAGTGCCCAAATTATCCAATCAGTTAATGTTCCTTCAATAACAGATGGATTTAAATAATAGAAAGATACTTGACCAAACATTAGAATATTTAATAAAAGGATACCTAATACCGCAAAGCCTCTTAATACGTCTAATGTTTCAATTCTGTTGTTAAGATTTGTTGGACTTTCAGTCATAAAATCTTTTAACTAAATAGATTTATTAAACAATAATTATTTTTCTTCCGACAGAACCTCTTCAGCTGCTTCTTCAGATGGAGCCTCTTCAACTGGAGTTTCTTCTGCTACTTCTTCAGATGGAGCCTCTTCAGCTGG
>JAYPYG010000010.1:0-28309 GCA_038280095.1 Fidelibacterota bacterium
GTTCTGCTATTGCTGGATTAATTTTAAAAGATTTATTTCCTGAAATGGAAATAGTTGTTGAAAGAAATTATTTTCCAAATACTCCAATAGATGAATATACCTTAGTCATTATATGCTCTTATTCAGGCGATACTGAAGAAACTTTATCCTATTACGATTACGCTGTAAGATTAACTGATCATGCACTAGTTGTTACAACTGGAGGAGAGTTGCTTAAAAAAGCTAAGTCTGACAATATTAAATTTCATTTATTACCTAAAGGATATCCACCTAGATCAGCTTTAGGATTTGCATTAACATTTCTTATATCTCTTTTTGATAAGGAAGGAGTTTCTAACATAGATTTTGAGTGTCTTGAATCATTTGCAGAAGAATCATCTACTAAAAAGTCTGAAGTATATGCTTTAGCAAAAAAAATTCATAAGACTATGCCAATAATTGTTACGGAAGAGGACCTTTCATCAATTGGATTTCGTTTGAAATCTCAACTAAATGAAAATAGTAAGATGTTATCATATAATATTACTATCCCTGAAATGAATCATAATGAGATTATAGGTTGGGAAAATAATAATATAGATAAAAAATCTTTTTCTATGATTTGGATTCATATAGGGTGGCCGAAAAATCTTGAGCGAATGAAAATCACAAATGAAATTTTATCAAAAAAAGTCTCCCATGTTGCTCATTTATCAGTACCTGATAAGGTGCCAAAAAATCTAACATCATTATTTTTCTTAATAAACTATATTGATTGGCTTAGTTACTGGTGTGGTGTTCTAAATGATGTTGACATTGATGCTGTGAAATCAATTGATTTACTTAAGAAGAAAATTTCTTAAAAATCACAACTGAGTTATGTCCACCAAACCCAAATGAATTACTCATTGAGATATTTATATCCTTTTTAAATGCTTCATTTGGAGTATAGTCTAGGTCGCATTCAGGGTCAGGGTTGATGTAATTGATGGTTGGTGGAATAATACCATTATTTAGAGTATTTATACATGTAATAGCTTCAATAGCTCCAGCAGCTCCCAGCAGATGGCCTGTCATAGACTTTGTTGAGCTTATAGATACATTGTTAGCATCCTTGCCAAAAACCTTTTTAATGGCTTGAGTTTCCAGCATATCGTTAAAATATGTTGATGTACCGTGAGCATTAATATATCCCACTTCAGATGTATCAATTTCAGCATCATTTAATGCCATAGTTATTGCGTTTGATGCACCATTACTATCATTATCAGGTTGAGTTATATGAAAAGCATCATTCGTGATTCCATAACCAATAATTTCACCAATGATATTAGCATCACGTTTCTTTGCTTCATCATAATCTTCTAACATTAACATTCCTGCACCTTCTGATAAAATAAATCCGTCTCTATCCTTATCGAATGGTTTTGAAGCACCTTGAGGATTTTCATTATTTTTTGATAAGGCTTTCATATTAGCAAATCCTGAAAGAGTAAGAGGGGTAATACTTCCTTCAGCTCCGCCACAAAGAATAGCTTTGGAGTATCCATTGGATATTAATCTGTATGCCATCCCAATTGCATCTGTAGCAGAAGAACAGGCAGTAGACATTGAAAAGTTTAAACCATGTAAATTATGTTTGATAGCAATTTGTCCTCCAGCTATGTTTGGAATCATTTTTGGAACATAAAATGGTGATACGCCACGTTGACCTTTTTTAATTAGTTTTTGATGTTCTTCTTCGAGTGTATGCATGCCTCCAACACCTGTACCAACAATAACTCCAGCATCGGAGGATTTATAATTAGAATTTTGAAGTGCTTGTTCAGCTGCTATTAAACCAAACATTGTAAACCTGTCAAGCTTACGAGCCTCCTTAGCTTCAAAGAAATTATTCGGGTCAAAATCTTTAACTTCTCCAGCAATTTTTATTGAAAAGTTTTCAGTATCAAAGCTTGAGATGTGATCAATACCAGATTTTCCTTTAACTAAGTTTTTCCATAAAGATTGAGAATTATGGCCTAAAGGAGAAATAGATCCTTCTCCAGTGATAACTACTCTTTTTTTCAAAATTATTTTGCGTGGTTGTTGATATATTCTAGCGCAGCACCTACAGTTGTAATTTTTTCTGCATCCTCATCAGGAATTTCTAAATCAAACTCTTCTTCAAACTCCATAATAAGTTCTACAGTATCTAATGAGTCTGCTCCTAGATCATCAAGAAAACTTGCCTCAGGCACAACTCTTGATTCTTCAACACTAAGTTTGTCTACGATAATATTTGTTACTTTTTCATTTAATGACATAATTAATATCTCCTTACTAATTTAATGACATTCCACCGTCGATATAAAATGTTTGCCCTGTAATATAACTGGCTTCATCGGAACATAAAAATAAAATCATTTGTCCAATATCTTTTGGTTTTCCAAGTTTTTTTAAAGGAATTCTATCTAAATATCCCTGTTTCACAGTATCAGAAAGGTGAGAAGTCATATCAGTTTCAATTAATCCTGGTGCAATACAATTTACTGTAATGTTTCTACGACCAACTTCTTTTGCTAGCGACTTTGTTAATGCCAACAGTCCACCTTTTGATGCAGCATAATTTCCTTGTCCTTTATTACCGTCTGTTCCTGAAATAGAAGAAATATTAATAATTCTTCCATTTTTGTTCTTTACCATATCTTTTAAGACTGTTTTTGTTAAATGAAAAGGACCATTAAGATTAACATTCATTACTTGATTCCATTCTTCAGATTTCATTCTTAAAAGAATATTATCCATATGAATACCAGCATTATTAACAAGAACATCTGCATGACCAAATTTTGAAATAACGAATTCATATAGTTCTTCAATTGATTTTTCATCAGAGATATCACAACAAAAAGGGTGAATATTTTTTATGTCTCTGACTGAATCTAAAGATTTTTCGCTCGTAGCAACTGCTACAACATTAAAATTATTTTGAGCAAGAATAAGAGAAATTTCTTTCCCAATCCCTCTTGATCCTCCAGTTACAATTGCTGTTTTTGTTGAAAAGTTAAGCATAAAACAATTTTACAAGTTTTCAATACTATTATAGGTTGTAATTGTTAATGAATCATCAATTTTTTTGATAATATTACTTAAAACTTTTTTTGGACCAATTTCTACAAATTCGTTTGATAATTCGCCTAGTGATTTAATACTTTTTGACCATTGAACTGGATTATCTATTTGTTCAATTAGAGCATGTTTAATTTCTTCAATACTTCTATTTGGTCTTGCATTAAAATTTGAAACAATGGGGGAAGATACTTCATTAAACCTCGAAATATTTATTATATCAGTTAGCTTGTTTTTTGCTTCAGACATTAGTTTGGAATGAAATGCTCCGCTAACACTTAATGGTATTACTTTTGCACCAATAGTTTTTAGACTTTCCGATGCCAAATCAATTGATTCTTCACTTCCAGAAATAACGATTTGTGAGTCAGAGTTGATATTTGCAATTTGACAATCGACTGAATCACAAATAGTTTGTATTTTATCAATTGATGCTCCAATAACAGCACTCATTTTTCCTGTATTATTTAATTCACATTCATGCATTGCTTTAGCGCGAACATCTACAATCTGTAACCCGGTTTCAAAATCAAAGAAATTATTTGCATATAATGCACTGAATTCCCCCAAGCTATGTCCTGCTACAGCAACACATTCTTTTTGGTCTTTGATAAGATCAAAAATTATTGTGGAGTGTATAAAAATAGCTGGTTGAGCGTATTGTGTTTGTCTTAATACATTTTCTTCAGCAGAAAACATAATTTCTGATATATCGTATCCTAAAATATTATTAGATAATTCAATTCTATCTTTTGCAAGTTGGAATGTATTATAAAGATTTGAGCTCATTCCAGGTCGGTGAGAACCTTGCCCTGAAAAAATGAAACAATTCTTCATTAGTTCTGATCTACAGGTTTTCCTTTATAATAAAGAATGCCATCATGATAGTATGCATGATGAGGTAGATGTTCTACTCCTGTATTCTTACATTTTACTGTATGAACAAGAGTGGACTTATAATGAGTCCTTCTCTTTTTAGAACGTGTTTTTGACTGTCTTTTTTTTGGTAACATTTTATTCCTTAACCAGGTGGCAATATAAACAAATTAATCTTTCTTGTGAAATATTTTTTATAATTCAGTTTTGTCAATCCAGCAATTATATCCAAGCTCAACTTTAATATTTTCAGCTAATTTAACAGCATCATCTCTGGTGGAAAAATTTCCATATCTAACTCGATATTTATATTCTGAATTAGCATCATTTTTTTGAATGAAAGCATCAATATCTGAAGCATTTAATGCCTGAACAACCTCCATTGCTTCATCAAAAGTTTTTTTAACAGCAATTTGGATTGTATAGTAAAATTCATTATCAACATTTATTAAAGAAGTTTCAGATATTTCTTCTTTGTTTTCTTCAATAACATAATCAAGCCAACTTTCTGTTTGTACTTGAGAAAATAATGTTGAACTAAAAAATAATATTATTACAATTCTCAACATAAAACTTAGAAAAAGAAGTTTATTTCAATTTCTGCATTTTCATTACTATCTGAGCCGTGAGTAGCATTCATTGAAATATCCGTTCCATATTTTGCTCTTATTGTACCTGCGTCAGCTTCTGCAGGATTTGTTGCACCCATCAAATTTCTCCATTCTGAAACTGCATTAGCTTTTTCAAGCTTCATGATATGAGTTTCGCTCGAAGTCATGAACTCAACAAGTTCTTCAAAAAATGGTTTATCTTTATGTATAGAGTAAAAACCTTCAGCTTGTTCAACACTAAGATGAAGTGTTTTTTCTTCAGCGATTATAAAACCGTTATCCATTATATCTTTTCTAATTTCATCTTTAAATCCTTTTTGCATAGCATCAGGTTTAATTAGGGCAAGTGTATTATTCATTATTCCTCTATTAGTTGTAACATTGTTTCTCCGATTTCAGATACTGTTTTTGCAACTGAAACCCCACATTCTTTTAGAATTTTAATTTTAGCATCTGCTGTTTCAGATCCTTCAGAAATAATTGCTCCAGCATGACCCATTCTTTTTCCTTTAGGAGCAGTTTGACCTGCAATAAATGATACAACAGGTTTATTAAAATTGTTTTTGATCCATTCGGCAGCTTCATTTTCCATGCTACCACCAATTTCACCAATCATTACAACACCTTCAGTTTCTTCATCATCAGCAAAATGTTTCAATATATCTATCATACTTGATCCGATAATTGGATCTCCTCCAATTCCAACAGCGGTAGTCATTCCTAATCCAACATTAACAATTTGGTCAATTGCCTCATAAGTCAAGGTCCCTGAACGAGAAAGAATGCCAATAGAACCTTTTTTGCAAATAAAACCAGGAGTAATTCCAATTTTTGATTCTTCAGCTGTTATCAAGCCAGGACAGTTAGGACCAATAAGAGTTGAAGAGGAATTATCAAGTGCACTTTTAACTTTTTTCATATCACGAACAGGAATTCCTTCTGATATACAAACAATTAAACCAATATTTTGATTTATTGCTTCAAGAATTGCATTTGCAGCAAATCTAGGGGGAACAAAAATTACCGTGGCATCAATTGAAAACTCTTTTTTTGCTTCTTCGATGCTATTAAAAACTGGTAAGTTGTTTTCTGTAGCAGTTTGACCACCTTTTCCAGGAGTTACTCCACAAACTACGTTAGAACCATAGTCTAGCATTTGCTGTGCATGAAATAGTCCTTCAGATCCAGTAATTCCCTGAACTAGAATAGAAGTTTTTTTATTTAATAGTATTGACATTATGATACCAATCCAACTGCTTTTTTAGCAGCTTCATCTATTGTTTCAGCGCTTATAAGTTCTATATCTGATTCATCTAAAATTTGTTTTGCCAGTTTTGCATTAGTCCCTTGGAGTCTAACGACAACACCAACATTTAAATTTAATTCTTTAACAGCTTGAATGACTCCATTAGCTACTCTGTCACATCTAACAATACCACCAAAAATATTAATCAAAACTGATTTTACGTTAGGGTCAGAAAGAATAATTTTAAAGCCATTTTTAATTGTATCAACATTAGCCGCACCTCCAACATCTAAAAAATTAGCTGGTTCACCGCCATGATGTTTTACTATATCCATTGTTGCCATAGCAAGGCCAGCTCCATTAACCATGCAGCCAACATTTCCATCAAGCTTAATATAATTTAATCCATATTCTGAAGCCTTTAGTTCTAAAGGGTCTTCCTCGGAAGTGTCATGAAATTTTGCAATTTTTTCTTGTCTAAATAGTGCGTTGGAATCAATATCAACTTTCGCATCTAGTGCAATAATTTTTTGGTCTTCGGTGATTACAAGAGGATTGATTTCTAATAAATTGCAATCTGAATTTGAATAACAATTATAAATATTCTTAAAAATTTCAAAAGCATCATTAAATGAATTAAGAGTTAATGCATTTATAATTGTATTAATTGCACCATCAAGAGGGTAGGTGTCATTATTTACCCAAGCCTTAACAATTTTTTCAGGTGTTTTCTCTGCTACTTCTTCAATATTAACTCCGCCTTCTGTGGATACTATGAAGACATCAGCATTTTTTGCTCGATCAAACATTAATGCAAAATAAAACTCTTTTTCAATATCTAGTGCTTCTGTAATTAATATTTGATTTACAAGTTTACCTTCTTCGCCAGTTTGATGAGTGATTAAATTCATGCCAAGAATTTCATTAGCAGATTCAATAGCTGATTCTGTTGTCGGACAGAATTTGACTCCACCACCCTTACCACGACCTCCAGCATGAATTTGCGCTTTAACTACAACAGCATCTGAGTTGAATTCATTTTGAACTTTATCTATTGTTTTTTCAATCTCATTAGATGAATAAACAACATGACCTCTTTGTATTGGCACATTGTAATCAGACAAAAGTTCTTTAGCTTGGAATTCGTGAATTTTCATCTATTCTTCATCCATAAATGGATATCTATAGTTATGAGGAGGTTCAAAAGTTTCTTTGATTGTTCTTGGGGATGTCCATCTTAATAAGTTAAGCATAGAGCCGCCTTTATCATTTGTGCCAGATGCTCTGCTTCCCCCAAATGGCTGTTGTCCAACAACAGCACCGGTAGGTTTATCATTAATATAGAAATTTCCAGCTGAAAATCTCAATTTAGATCTTACTTCTTCAACGATATCTCTATCTTCTGAAAATACACAGCCTGTAAGAGCGTAAGGAGATGTATTATCAATCAATTCTAATGTTTCATTCCAATTTTCATTTTCATATACAAAAATGGTAAGTACTGGACCAAATATTTCTTCCTCAAGAGTTTTAAAGTGTGGATCGGTGGTTAAAATGACCGTTGGTTCCACAAAATAACCCTTAGATTTATCATATCCGCCTCCGCAAAGAACTTCACAATCGTTACTCTCTTTAGCATAATCTAAGTAAGAGGCAATTTTATCAAAGGCTGTTTCATCAATTACAGCATTAACAAAATTCTTAAAATCTTCAGGTGGTCCAACATCTATTGTTTTGATTTCATTCAATAGTTTTTCTTGTATCTCGTTCCATTTTGATTTTGGTAGATACGCTCTTGACATCGCAGAACATTTTTGTCCTTGATATTCAAAAGCTCCTCGAACCATTGCTGTTACTAGACCCTGTATATCAGCTGATTCATGTGCTATACAAAAATCTTTACCACCTGTCTCACCAACAATTTTTGGATAATTTCTGTAAGTATCTAAGTTATCAGACACTTTTTTCCAAAGATGTTTAAAAGTTTTCGTAGATCCAGTGAAATGCACTCCAGCTAATTCTTTATGACCTAATACTTGATCACCTATGCTTGGTCCGTCACCTGGAATAAAATTAATAACTCCGTCTGGAAGACCCGCTTCTTTATATAGTTCCATGATGTAGTAAGCTGAATAAACAGCGCTAGGTGCTGGTTTCCAAAGGACCGTATTTCCCACAATAGCAGGAGAGATGGCTAGATTACCTCCAATGCTAAAGAAGTTAAATGGAGCAATAGCAAAAACAAAACCTTCCAGTGGTCTGAATTCCAATTCATTTTTCATTCCGTCAGGAGATATAGGAGTAAAAGAGTTTTGCATTGTATATGCAAATTCGATATTAAAGTTTAAAAAATCGATTAATTCACATGATGCATCAACTTCAGCTTGAAAAACACTTTTTCCAATATCCAGCATTGCTGCAGCATTAATTTTATACCTATATGGACCTGCAATTAAGTCTGCAACTTTTTTAAAAATTTTTGCTCTTTCTTCTAAAGATGTATTAGACCATGTTTTCCAAGCTTCTAATGAAGAATCAATAGCCATTTGAATTTCTTCAGGACCTGCTTCATGATAATGACCTAGAATATGTCCATGATCTTGTGGTTTTGTACATGGTTTTGTATTACCTGTTCTTATCTCTTTTCCATTAATGATAATAGGAATATCTTTTTGCCTGCTTGATTGTCTTTCAATTTCTTCTAAAAGTAATTTTCTATGCTCTGAACCAGGCTCAAAATCTATAATTGGTTCGTTGATTGCTTTAAAATTTTTGTCCATAATTTATCCTTTGTTTTTTAGTGCCTAATATTAGACAAAATATCTTTCATTTCAGAATAATTCTTTGCCAAAACAAATTTTTTTCGAAAAGAAGATGCACCTTTGAATCCTTTAAAGTACCAAGCAAAATGTTTCTTCATATTGTTAGCACCTACAATTTCTCCATGAATTTGTACAAGAAGCTCTAAATGTTTTTTACATATTTCTAATCTCTCTTCAATACTTATATCTTCAAAATCTTCATTAAGCATATATTTTCTTACTTCAGCAAAAAACCATGGATTTCCTAAAGCGGCTCTGCCAATCATGATGCCATCGCAGTTTGTATGGCTAAACATTTCATTTATATCATCTATATTTTTTACATCTCCATTACCAATGACAGGAATACTCACATTTTCTTTTAATTCTTTTATTAAATCCCAATTTGCATTCCCTTTATACATTTGAACAGTTGTTCTAGGATGAAGAGTAATTGCTTTAACTCCAACTTTTTCCAGATTTATACCAGCTTGAGTGCTTACAATATTTTCTGAATTCCAACCTGCTCTCATTTTTACTGTAACAGAAATTTTGTCTACCGCTTTAACCACAGCTTCTGTGATATCTTCCATTAAGCATAAATCTTTTAAAGCAGCGGATCCAGCACCTTTTTTTGTCACTTTTGGTACGGGACATCCATAATTTATATCAATTAAGTCTGGTTTAAATTTTTCATAGACTAATTTAGCAGCATTTTCCATTACTTCTGGTGTATCGCCAAAAATTTGAATACCTATTGGCCTTTCAAATTCTGAAAATTTTATCATATTCAATGTTTTTTCATTTTTCCTAATGATACCATGAGCTGAAACAAATTCTGAGTACACTACTCCAGCTCCAAATTCTTTTGCGATTACTCTAAATGCATAGTCTGTAACACCTGCCATAGGTGCAAGAAAAAATGGGAAATCAAGTTTTAGGTTTCCAATTTGAATTTTTTTATTTATATCAAACATATAGTTTTTGTTTGTTCACTACGATTATTGGTTTAAATTTCTCCTGTTTGATTTGAACTTAAACATAAAAGGTTAAAATATGTCAAGAGTTTGTGAAGTAACAGGTAAAAAAGTGATGTATGGCAATAATGTAAGTCATGCTCATAATAAAACTAGAAGAAGATTTGATATAAATCTTCAGAAAAAGACTTTTTGGGTGGAAACACTTAATAAGAAAGTTACGCTCAAAGTATCTGCTAAGGGTTTAAAAATTATTGATAAGAAAGGTATTGATTCAGTAATTAAAGATTTAATGGCAGAAGGCAGAAAATTTTAATCTTTTAATTTCTTACTTAATTCAGCAATAACCACTTCGTGACTTACTTTTCCCTTAGTTTCTTTATTGACTTGACCAATAAAAAAACCAATTAATTTTTCTTCACCGTTCTTATATCTTAATACTTCATTTTGACAGTTAAAAAGCACATTGTCAATAATTTCTGTTATATTTATATCCGAAGAATCGAAATCACCGCTTTTTAAAATTTCACTGATATTTTTACCGGTTTCAAATAATGCTCTCAAAACCTCTTTACCTGAATTTTGGGTAATTTTATTTTGTTTTATTTCATCAATTAATATTTTTAAATCTTTTGCTTCAACTTTAGATGAATCAAATGCTGTATTTATCTCATTAAAAAGCCTAAATAGTTCTGTGGAAACCCAAGTGCTAGCTTTTTTGGGCGAAACATCTAAACTAACAACTTCTTCAAAGTATTTTGCAATATCTTTTGAAGATGAAAGAATCATGCACTCATTTAAAGATAAATTATATTCGTTCATCCATTTTTTTTCATAATCAAAAGGAAGTATAGGGACTAATGATTTAATGTCTTCAATAAATGACTTTTCTAAACTTACTGGCGGTAAATCTGGATCTGGAAAGTATCTATAATCATCAGCATTTTCTTTAATTCTCATTATCTCAGCAACGTTTTTATCATTATTCCAAGTTAAAGTAGCTTGCTGAACTACTTTCCCATCGTTCAAAATCTTGTTTTGACGAATGATTTCAGATTCAATTGCCTTTTGAACATTTCTAAAAGAGTTGATATTTTTGATTTCTGTTTTTACTCCAAATTTCCCACTACCTTTTTTTGATAGAGAGATGTTAGCATCACATCTGAGTTTTCCTTTTTCCATTTCTGCATTTGAAATATTTATATAATTAACTATTTGTTTAATGCGTTGCATAAAAATCTTGGCTTGTTCAGGATGAACTATGACAGGTTCTGTTACAATCTCAATTAATGCTGCTCCACTTCTGTTGTAATCTACATTACTTTTTTTGCTGTCATTATTATGAAAAGATTTTCCAGCATCTTCCTCCAAATGTGCTCTTGTTAAATCAATCTTAAACTCTTTCTCATTCCACCAAATTGGAACCGAACCTCCTGAAATAATTGGTTGATCAAACTGGGATATTTGGTATCCTTTAGGTAGATCAGGATAAAAGTAATGTTTTCTGGCAAACGTAAAGTTTTTACTTATTTTTCCGTTTACCGCTTTTCCAAACATTATCGCCGACTCAATTGCCGATTGATTTACATTTGGAAGAGCTCCTGGAAGTCCCAATGAGGTTGGGCAGGTTAAACTATTTGGTGAGTTATCATATTCATATTGGCAATTGCTGAACATTTTGGAATTACAATCTAATTGGACATGTATTTCTAGACCAATTATAAAATCCCAATTTTTATTTATATCATTTATGTTCAATGTGATTTTTTAGCAATTAAGTTAAGAGCTGAACCTGCTTTGAACCATTCTATCTGATTCTTTGAAAAGGTATGTAGCGTTTCAATAATCTGAGATGAACCGTCTGGTTTATTCAAGCTCAATTTAAGGTTAGTTTTGTTATCAAAATCTTTAAGATTGACAGTAGATATTGTATCATTAGCTTCAATTTTATCATAATCACTTTTATCTTTGAAGATTAATGGTAAAATACCTTGCTTCTTCAAGTTGGTTTGAGCAATTCTTGCAAAACTTTTTGCAATGATAATTTTACAGCCCATAAATCTAGGCTCCATTGCTGCATGCTCTCTACTTGAACCTTCTCCGTAATTTTCATCAGCTACAGCAATCCAATCAATATTATTTTCTTTATAAGTTTTAGCCACTTCAAAAATATTATCGGTTTTATCGTTAATTAAATCTATTGCTTCACCATTTGTTTTTGTAAAAGCATTAAGAGCTCCAGAATACATATTTTGGGAAATATTTTCGAGATGGCCTCTATACTTTAGCCAAGGGCCAGCAGGAGAGACGTGATCAGTTGTACATTTTCCTTCTGCTTTTAATAAAATTTTTAAATTATTCATCTCTTCCTTATTCCACTCCATAAATGGCTCTAATACCTGCAACCGATCACTTTCTTCTCTAATTACAATCTCGGTATTTGGACGAAGTTCAGCTTTTAGAAAGTCATCAGTTCCAATTTTTTCAAATCCCATTTCAGGTAACTCCGAGCCTATAGGTGATTCAAAGCTAAAACTACTTCCATCATTAAGAGTTAATTTATCTTTTGAAGGATTAAAACTTAATTTACCTGATATTGCTAGCGCAGTAACAATCTCTGGGCTAGCTACAAATGATTCTGTTGCCGCATTTCCATCGTTTCTTTTTGCAAAATTTCTATTAAAGGAGGTAATAATTGTATTTTTTTCCCCGTCACTAATATCAGATCTTTTCCATTGACCAATACATGGTCCACATGCATTTGCTAAAACTTTTCCACCAAGTTCTTCAAAGATTTTGGTATATCCATCTCGTTCCATTGTAGCTTTAATTTGATTAGATCCAGGAGTAATATAAAACTCTGACTTTGCCTTTAATCCTGCATCAAGAGCTTGTTTAGCTACATGAGCAGCTTTTTCAATATCTTCATAAGAAGAATTTGTACAACTTCCAATCAATCCAACCTTTAAATCATCATCATAATTATTATCTTTAACTGCATTTGGCATATCCGAAATTTCTCTTGATAAGTCAGGGCTGTAGGGTCCAACAATATGTGGTTCTAATTCTGATAAATTAATTTCTATGACTTCATCATAGTATTTTTCAGGATTTTCATGAACATCATCATCTGCTTTAAGATGATTTTTAATTTCATCTGCTAAATCAGCAATATCTTTTCTATTGGTTGCTACTAAATATTCATACATTTTTTTATCATATGGAAAAATAGATGTTGTTGCTCCAACTTCAGCTCCCATGTTTGTTATAGTTGCCTTTCCGGTACAACTGATTGTTCCAGTTCCTTCACCAAAGTATTCAATTATTTTTCCAGTTCCACCTTTTACTGTAAGGACACCAGCAAGTTTAAGAATTATATCTTTTGGAGATGTCCAATCACTTAGTTGACCAGTAAGTTTGACTCCAATTATACCTGGCCAGTTAACTTCCCACGGAGAGTTTGTCATCACATCAACAGCATCTGCTCCTCCAACTCCAATAGCAACCATTCCTAGTCCACCGGCATTTGGAGTATGAGAATCAGTTCCAATCATCATAGTTCCAGGTACAGCATAATTTTCTAAAATGGTTTGATGAATAATTCCTGCACCAGGTTTCCAAAAACCTATTCCAAATTTTGCACAAACAGATTTTAAAAAGTCATACACTTCTTTGTTTGTTAGTAGAGCATTATTGAGATCATCGTCAGCTCCTTTAATAGCAGTGATTAAATGGTCGCAATGAACAGTGGTTGGAACTGCTGTTGTCTGCATTCCTGCGTTGATAAATTGTAATAAAGCCATTTGAGCAGTCGCGTCTTGCATTGCCACACGATCTGGACTTAAGGTGCAAAATGTTTTAGTTCTTTCAGGAATTGACTGTAAATCTTCGGAAAGATGTGAAAAAAGAATTTTTTCCGTATATGTTAGAGGTCTATTGAAAAAACTTTTTGCATCAATAATTTTTGAAAGATAATTGCTATAAATTTGTTTAATTAGATCTGTCTGATTCATATTTACTCTTTATTGTTATAAATTTAGTCAAAAAAAAACGATTTTATGGGTATAATATTAGCATCTAGTTCTCCAAGACGAAAGAAAATTCTAGAAAAGTTAGGATACAATTTTAGTATTAAAGTTCCTGATATTGATGAGGAAAATATTAATCAATTGAATCCCATCGATTATGTAATAGATGTTTCGATGAGAAAAGGATTAAAAGTTCATCAACAGTATGAAAATGCCTTTGTTCTTTCAGGAGATACTATAGTAGAGTTTCAAAATAAAATTATCGGTAAACCATCTTCTTATCAGGATGCTTTTGAAGTTTTATCTTTATTGTCAGGTAAATCACATTATGTAATAAGTGCCTTATCTTTAACATATAATGACAACCAAATCACTATTTTTGATAGCACAAGGGTTTCATTTAAAACATTAAGGAAGGAAGAAATTAAAAATTATATAAATAATTTTGATGTTCTGGATAAAGCTGGCTCATATAATATTGAAGATGCTGAGGAATATTTCATTAAAAATATTGACGGATGTTATAATAATATCGTAGGTTTCCCAGAAGAAAAATTTTTAAGTAGTGAAATAAAACAAATTCTTGATTCAAAATGATTTTTTACAACAAATATAAAAAGTTCAGAATCGAAAATAATATCGATTTGAAAGATATTTCAAAAAGAACCAAAATTGATTTGAAATATTTACTAGCATTAGAAAGAGGTAAGTTTGCAGAAATTCCTCCAGTTTATGTCAAATTATTTTTCAAAGCTTACATTAATGAAATTGGAGTTGATATTAATGAGGCATTGTTTGAGCTTGATAGTTTTTTAAACCAAAAGCCAAATAGTAAAACATTAAAATTTATGCCTGATGAACTAAATGAGAGTTCTAGTTTTTTTAGCAAAATTAATAGCGAAAATTTATTTAATTCATCCGTTTTTATTGGAATTGCATCCTTTCTTTTAATTCTTTTGTTAAGTTTTTCTTTAAACTCAAATAGTCAAATTTCCCAAAAAGATCTTGAAGATGAATTAAGAATTACAAAATCTGATTTAATTGAATTCTATTCTTTGAGAAGCGAAGAAGTTCTTTCAATTGAGAGTATATCTAATCCAGTAACGATAAGATTTAAATCAAATATTGAAAATTATATTCATTTTTACGACAATTTTTCAGGAAAAGAATTTTTTATATTTGAGGATTCTCTTAATAGTCAAACGAATACATTTACGGAACAGTGGGATGGTCAAGAAAGAGCTTTTTTAATTGCAAATACAGTCGATTATGAATTGATTTTATTTTCAGATAACTCATATGAAGATTTTTCAAAAAATATAATTAATGATTTCCCTGTTGAAGTAATCTTAAAGTCAGATCCTTATACAATTACTATCAAAAAATATTTACCAAAAAATTAATTTTAATTTTTTTGCATTTTATCAACAATTTTTATTGACATAAACTCTCTCTACATTGTAAGATAAGTGGTTAATAGTGGGTTAATTTCCCTTATTTTGTTATGAGTAGCCAATATACATTTACAGGACAGTTTACGTTTTCTATTGATTCTAAAAATAGAATCAATATCCCTGCTCCGTTGAGAAAGCAGTTTTTAACCAAGGATAAGAAGACATTTGTTGTTACAAGAGGTATCGACCAATGCGCATGGATTTATCCTATTAGTGAATGGAATTTTATTCAAAATGAATTAAAGCAACTTTCTTCTTTATCAAAAGCAAACCGAATTTTTTTAAGAAATCATCTTAGACATGCCAATATCTTAAAGTTTGACTCACAAGGTAGATTTGTTTTGCCTCAAAGTTTAATTGATTATTCTGCAATCAAAAAAGATGTTACAATAATTGGCGTATTAAATAAAATTGAAATTTGGAATCCAAATTTACTTCGAAAAATAGATCAATCTGACGAGATTGATGACCAGTCATACGAAGAACTTTCAGAAAGAGTAAATATCTGATGGTTCCTACTTCATCAACTCAAAACAGACACATTCCTGTAATGTTGATGGAGTCATTAGAAAACTTAAAAATCAAAAAAAATGGTGTTTACGTTGATGGTACGCTTGGGCTTGGAGGTCATTCTGAAATTATTCTTCAACAAATTGATTCAGGTCTACTGATTGGTATTGATAGAGATAAAGATTCAATTTCTCTTTCCAAGAAAAGGTTGTCATCAAACAATAATTTCAAGCTTTTTAATGATAGTTATCAAAACTTAAATATCATACTAGAAGAACTTAAGATTCAAGCTGTTGATGGTATTCTTTTAGATTTAGGACTTTCTTCATATCAATTGGAAGATAATAAGAGGGGATTTTCTCATAAATATGAATCTTCATTAGATATGCGATTTGATAAAAACTCTGCTGATTATACTGCCGAGGATATTATTCAAAGAAATGAGCTGGAAGAACTAACTAGAATTTTTAAAGAATATGGTGAAGAGAGACATGCTTATAAGATTGCAAGAAAAATCAAAGATTTAAGAGGTGAAATTAGCGTACTGTCAATTACATCTATCGTTGATGAAGTTACACCTTATAAATACAGGCTTAAAACATATTCAAGAATATTTCAAGCTTTAAGAATAGCTGCTAACAATGAATTATATCATCTAAGTAGATTTTTAGATGATTTTATAAATCTGCTAAACCCCGGAGGGAGAATAGTGATTATTAGTTATCACTCTGTTGAAGATAGAATTGTAAAACATAAACTTAAAGAACTGAAGCATAAAAAAGAGATAGAATTGATTTATAAAAAACCTCTTATTCCTTCAAAAGAAGAGGTTAGCATTAATAAAAGATCACGAAGTGCAAAAATGAGAGTGGGAGAAAAAATTGGCTAAGAAAAAAAGATTAAGTAAAGCTGAAAAGCAAAAAAGAGAAAACTTAAAATGGATATTTATGTTTGTTATTCTTGTTTTAACAATTACTGTTTATTTAGCAGCATTTATCGAGTCAGATAAAACTCAAGCAAGCATCGATTTCAACAAAAAAACATTAGTAAAACTAAATGAGGATTTAACAATCAAAAGAAATTCTATTGAAAGAATGAAGAGAGCAGATATTATTTCAAAAAGAGCAAAAGAAATTGGATTGGTTTCAAGTAATCCAGAAACAATTATCATAGAAATTAATGACTAAAAACTATATCAAATTTAAAAATAGAATAATATTTGTTCATATAGCAATAATGCTTATTTGGATTGGTTTTGGTGTTCGACTTTTCAATATTCAGGTAATTAATAGACTTAATAACCCACAAGGAATTAAGGTTGAATCTATCAATGGATTAAGAGGAAATTTTTACGATGTTAATGGTAAAAACCTTACACAAAATTTGACTTTTTATAGAATAGGTGTCCATACTAAAAAGATTTCAAATACGGAAAATTTAATAAATGAATTATCGTCTTGTACTGGTACCGATACAAAAGTTTATATTTCGAAAATAAATAGTGGGCGAGATTATGTTGAGCTTGAAAAGAAAACAAATAAAAATTGTCAGCAGCTTCAAAAGAAATACCCAAATGCATTAATTATTAAAAAAAGTTTTAAAAGATATTACCCTGAAGACAATTTAGTATCTCAAATAGTTGGTTTTACAAATATTGACGATAGAGGAATTTCTGGTTTAGAAGCAAAGTATAATAAATTCCTAGAGCCAGTAAGCGGATCTAAGTTGTCAAAGCGCAACGGTTTAGGAATCAGAATTTCAGACCCAACCTTACCAACTGAAGAAGCCAAAAATGGTGCTGATATAGTTTTAACAATTAATAAAGAGTATCAGGCAATTTTAAGAGATGAATTAATCCTTCAAATGGAAAAAGTAGGTGCTAAAGCATCAATGGGATTAATTCTAAATCCTCAAACAGGTGCAATATTATCAATGGTAAATCTTCCAGATTATAACCCAAACTCTCCAAACGATTTTGATATTGAATTACAAAAAAATAAGATTGTTACTGATTTAATTGAGCCTGGATCTACATTTAAAATTGTAACAATGGCTGCAGCATTAGAGAGTGATATAGCCTTGAATGATGAGTATAATGTTGAAGGTCCTTATAATTTTCATAATATAAAAATGATTGAAGATTCTGAGCCTCATACTGTATTGAATGTTAAGGAGATACTAGCATTTTCAAGCAACATAGGAACAATCAAAATTGCAGAATATTTAGGTAAGAAAAGCATTTATGATCAGGCAAGAGAGTTTGGATTTGGAACAAAAACTGGTTTTGATTCTTCAACCGAACCTGCTGGAATTTTTAGAGAGCCTTCAAAATGGAGTTTATCCTCAATGCACAGTATACCTATCGGGTATGAGGTTTCAGCAACTCCATTACAAATTGCTATGTCATATGCAGCAATTGCGAACGGCGGGTTTTTGTTAAAACCTTATATAGTAGAAAAAATTGAGAAACACGATGATACTATTATTAAGAATCAAAGAAATACAAAAAAAAGAGTTCTTTCACAATCAAATGCTGAAAAATTAAGTTTAATGTTATCTCATACAGTTGAAAATGGAAGTGGAAAGCTTGCTAATGTAACTGGATGGAATGTTGCTGGAAAAACTGGTACATCTAAAAAATTGATAGATGGACAATATTCAGAAAAAGAATTTATATCAAGTTTTGTGGGATTTTTTCCTGTAGAAAATCCCCAATTATTGTGTTTAATCATTCTTGATAGCCCTGATGCCTCAAGAAATTTACACTGGGGTTCTATGTCATCGGCTCCAGTATTTAAATCTGTAATGGATAGAGTAATAAATATTGATAAATCAATCTCAATTTCAAGATCTAAGAAAGAAAAACTTAAAAATGAACCAATCTTAATTCAAAAAAACCTAGAAAGAAAAATTGAATATGTTGAAATGCCAAACTTAATTGGCAAAACAGTTCGTGATGCATTTTCAGAATTAAAAAGAGCTGGAATTAAACCCCAAATTAGTGGAAGAGGATTAATTGTTAGCCAAAGTATAGAGGCTGGCACAAAAATAGAAAAAAAATCAATCTGTATATTAAAAGCAGAGTTAAAAGAGTAAGGAGATAATATGTTATTTGAATTTGATGAATTTTCAACTCAAAAAGCTAGGATTAAGGTCCTAGGAGTTGGTGGAGCAGGAGGTAATGCAATAAATAGAATGATTACGTCGGGTATGGAAGGTGTAGAGTTTATTGCTATCAATACAGATGCACAAGATTTAGATAGCAACCCTGCTGAAACTAAAATTCAAATTGGAAAAGATTTAACTAAAGGATTGGGTGCTGGAGCAAAACCTGAAATTGGAAGAAAAGCAATAATGCATGACAAGGAGGCTGTTTCATCAATTGTTGCTGGATCAGACCTTGTATTTGTTACTGCAGGAATGGGTGGTGGAACAGGGACTGGAGCAGCTCCAGTCGTAGCTAAAATTTGTAAAGAACTTGGTATATTGACTGTATGTATCGTTACTCTACCATTTAATTTTGAAGGTCCCAAAAAAATGTCAGCTGCTATGAAAGGTATTTCAACAATGAGGAACTTTTGTGATACATTGATTGTAATACCAAATGAAAAACTACTTTCCGTGATTGATTATAATACTACTTTAGAAGAGGGATTTGCAGAATCAGATTCAGTGCTATTACAAGCTGCGCAAAGTATTTCAGACCTCATTAATAAGCAAGGAAATGTAAATATTGATTTTGCTGATGTGGAAACTGTTATGAGTGGAATGGGAGATGCTGTGATGGGAACTGGAACTGCAAGGGGTGAAGAGAGAGCTGTATTAGCTGCACAGCAGGCAATTTGTAGTCCGCTTTTAGATAATCAGTCAATTAAGGGTGCAAAAGCAGCTCTGGTAAATGTTACTGGAAATAAAAAAATGACCATGCGTGAAGTTGATGCAGCAACAAAGCTTATTTACGAAGAAGCAGGTCAAGAAGTACATTTAATTTTTGGATGTGTTGTCGATGAAAATATGGATGATGAATTAAAAGTTACTGTGATTGCTACAGGATTTAATCGAACACCGATAGAAGATATAGAGTATAAAAAAGAAATTCAAAAAAATGAATTTCACAAAAATACTAACGACTTAATGGAAACGTCTAATACAACATTATATAATCAAAAAAATGAAAACTCATTAAATGATGAAAATTTTGATGATGAAAATGATGGCCCAACTTTGGTCTTTGATGATTTTGATCAAAGTGCTGATTTAGATGTTCCAGCTTACATAAGAAAACAAAATCGATGAAGTTTGAGGAAAAAAATATAGGAATTTTAGGATTAGGTAAAAGCGGATATTGGTCTGCTAAATTAGCTAAAAGTTTGAAAAATAATGTTTTTGTATCGGATTCAAATACAAACGTTAATGAAATGTTTGTTGATGATTTAAAAATGTTAGGTGTTGATGTAGAAATTGGCATTCATTCAAATCAAATTTTGGAATCTGATTTAATAATTAAATCACCTGGTATTCCTAATGATTCAGAAATAATGAATAAAATTAATTCTGAAAAAATTCCGGTTATTAGTGAGATAGAATTTGCCGGAAACCATTCTAAAACGAAAAATATTTGTATTACTGGTACAAACGGTAAAACAACTACAGTTTCTCTTTTAACAGAAATACTTAGTAAAGAAATGAACGTTCTAAAGTCTGGAAATATTGGTATTCCATTCTCAAAAATTGTTCTTGAGAACAAATTGTATGATCAAAATGATATTGATTATTGTATTTTAGAATTATCCAGTTTTCAACTTGAACATTGCTCAAAACTTAAAAAAGAAATTTCAGTCATTTTAAATATATCGTTAGATCATATGGACAGATACGATTCTTTTAAAGATTATTTTGAAACAAAGATAAAGATTTTCGAAAATGCAAAATATTGTTTATTTAATTATGACGATAATTTTTTAAATGAAAGAATTAAAAGTAATGATAAAAATATAATTCCATTTTCTATCAGAGAAAAAAAAGGATATTATTACTATGATAAAAATAAAATTCTTTCAAATGGAAACAGTATATCAATTGATACAGACGATATTTCATTAAAGGGTATTCATAATGTATCTAATATTATTATTGCTGCCGAAATAGCAAAAAAAGTTGGAATTGATCAAGAGAATATTTGTAGGGCAGTAAGGGAATTTGAAGGATTGGAACATAGATTTGAACACTTTATTTCATATAATGGAATTGATTTTATTAATGATTCAAAATCAACAAATATTGATTCAGCAAAAAAAGCACTTGAATCTATTTCAGGGAAAGTAATCTTAATACTAGGGGGTATTCCAAAAGAAGATGACTTTAGCGATATATCATTATTTAAAAAGAGTATTTTAAAAATTATAGTTTACGGTGAAGCTTCACATAAAATTTATAATTCTCTTCCAAAGGATATCAATCTTGAAAGAATCGAAAAATTTGAAGATGCGGTTCAGGTTGCAATAGAAAGTGCTGTAGAAAATAGTGTCGTGTTGCTCTCGCCAGCTTGTGCAAGCTTTGATCAATTTGATAATTATGAAGAAAGAGGTAAAAAGTTTAAAAATATTGTAGAAAGGTTTTATGCATGAATATTAAAGAGCAAGGTCAAGACAAAGTATTATTCATAGCAGTGATTGCATTGATATCTTTTGGGTTATTCATGCTCTTTAGTGCAAGCTGGGTTAAGTCATTAGAAATTACTGGAGGAGATTCGAGAACATACTTTTTAGTTAGTCAGATGATTAAACTTATTCCAGCCTTTTTCATCTTCGTTTTATTAACTAAGATTAATTATAGAAAATTACAGTTTTTATCTCCTTATTTATTATTTTCTTCATTTCTTTTACTTGTATATACACAGTTTCAAGGCTGTTCAGGGGATTCTTGTAGATGGCTATCAATTGGTCCTATTTCTTTTCAAACATCTGATGTAGCAAGATTTTCTATGATACTTTTTTTAGCCAGTTATATTGATAATAACCATAAACAGATGAAGCAATTTGTTAAAGGTATTTTTTATCCTATGTTAGCAATAATACCTGTGGCTTTAATGATTATTATTCAGCCAGATAATTCTACAACTTTAATTTTATTAACTATTGCTTTTGCAATGTTATTTGTTGGTGGAGCCTCTTTTATTCAACTGGCGACAATAGGAGTTTTTTCTATAGGTGCTATTGGAATTTTTATTTTGAATGAAAAAAACTATGCATTAGGTAGAATTTTATCTTTCATAGATTCTTCAGGTTCATCAGCTTCGATTGGATATCAATCAAATCAGGCCTTGATTGGCCTGAAGCAGGGTGGATTGTCAGGAATGGGTATTGGAGAAAGCATACAAAAATATTCTTACTTACCAGAAACTCATACAGATTTTATTTTTGCGATTATTGGTGAAGAATTAGGTTTTATTGCAGGTAGTATTTTAATGTTAGTTTATTATATTATTTTTTATAGAGCTGTGCAAATCTCTAAAAAATCAAATGATATTTTTGGAATAATGTTATCCATTGGTTTTGGTTTGAGTATAACGATTTATGCTTTTATAAATATTGGAGTTGTGATAGGAGTTATTCCAGTTACAGGAGTTCCTTTGCCATTTATAAGTTACGGAGGATCTTCATTAATCATCAATTTAATGATGATTGCTATTTTGCTAAATATCAGTAAAGCACAAAGAAAGCTTAATGTTAAAAGATGGAGATTAAGAGTAAATGCCTAAAATGAATATTCTATTATGTGGAGGAGGAACAGGAGGGCATTATTATCCATTAATGGCTATAAAACAAGATCTTCATTCAAAGTCGGATTTTCGTTTTTCTTTTATTGGAGCAAAAAAGGGTATTGAAAGCTCAAAGATTCATAGCGAAAGTATTGCTTTTAAGCTTATTAGCATTTCTGGTTTAAATAGAAAAGTTTCCATTAAATCATTATTTCAAAATATTATAGTTGGAATAAACATTATCATTGGATTTTTTAGTGTATTAATCTTTTTCATACAACAAAAACCTAATTTGGTTATTTCCACTGGAGGATATTCATCCTTTCTGCCTTTGCAAGTGGCAAGAATACTTAAAATTCCATACGTATTACATGAACAAAATTCTTATCCAGGAGTTGTGACAAAATTTTTTAGTAAAAATGCAAAAGCAGTTTTTTTAGGATTCAAAGATGCTGAAAAATATTTAAATAAAACAAATGCTATTTTTTCAGGGAATCCAGTTCTTTTACATAAAAGTAAAAGAATAAATATAAATATGAATAATGATTTAAGGACTTTATTGGTTTTTGGTGGAAGTCAAGGGTCTCAATTTTTGAACCAAAAAATTAAGATAGCTTTGGAGAATGATAAATTAGATTTCATTAACGTTGTATGGATAGTTGGCAAAAATAATTATGAGTCTCTAAAACATTTAAACAGAAAAAATATAATCATCTATGATTACTGTAATGAAATGTCCTCTTTGTATCAAAATGTTGACTTGGTACTATCAAGATCTGGTGCAATGACCATTGCTGAATTAATAAAATTTGAAAAGCCTTCAATATTAGTTCCATTTAAATTTTCTTCGGAAAATCATCAGCATTTTAATGCAAAATTCCTTCAAGATAATTTTTGTTCAAAATTAATTAAAGAAGATGATTTCAATGATGAGACTTTTATATCAACTTTAAAAAATTTATCTCAAGATGATAGAATTTTAGGTTCAATGAAAAGCAATTTTAAGAATATTAATGTTCCAGACACTTTGTCAATTATTTCTAACTTTATTATGGAAAAGAAATATGCTTTATAGTATCAAAAAAGTACATCTTATTGGAATAGGTGGAATTGGAATGAGTGGAATAGCAGAGCTGCTAAAAAATAAGGAATTTGTGGTTTCAGGTTCTGACATTGCTGACTCACCAAACGTTCAGAGGTTAATTGATTTGGGAATAAATGTATTTATTGGTCATAATAAAGAAAATATTTCTGATGCTGAGCTAGTAATATATTCTGATGCTATCCCAAAAGATAATGCTGAGTTGATTGAAGCATTAGCAAAGAATATAATAGTTTATTCCAGAGCAAGAATGATTTCGGAAATAGCTAAGCTAAATAATTCTACAGTTGCTATTGCTGGAACTCATGGAAAAACCACTACAACATCAATGGTTGGTACTATTTTAAAAGCTATGAATTTAGATCCCACAATTATTGTTGGTGGGGTTGTTAAGTCTTTAGAATCTAATTCAGTTTTAGGAGGAGGAGACACATTTGTCGTTGAAGCTGATGAGTATAATAAAAGCTTGCTACATTTGAGTCCAATAATTGCAGTTATTAACAATATTGATTTTGAACATATTGAATGCTACAATGATATTGATGATTTAAAGGATACATTTCTTCAATTTGCAAATTCAGTACCTTTCTACGGTACTGTTTGTGCATGTAAAGATTCTAAAAATGTTGCATCAATATTATCAAAAATAGATAAACCTATAATCACTTATGGAATCGATAGTCAAAATGTGGATATTAAGGCAGAAAATTTACATCAGGAAAACGGAACTATTTCATTTGATGTAAAAGTTAAGGATCAAATATTTTCAATTAATCTTTCTGTGCCAGGTAAATACAATGTTTATAATGCTCTTGCATCACTTTCAGTTTGCGAAACAATGGGAATTGATTTAGAAAGCGCATGTAAAGCACTTAGTAATTTCAGCGGTGTTAAGCGAAGGTTTGATATAAAAGCAAACAAAGATATAATGATTATTGATGACTATGCACATCATCCTGTTGAAGTTCAAAATGTGATAGAAACTGTAAAGAGCAATTGGAATAAAAATTTAAATGTCATATTTCAGCCGCATCTTTTTTCAAGAACAAAAGAATTTTATAAGGATTTTGCAAAAGCTTTAATTATAGCAGACAATGTTATGATTACTGAGATTTTTGGCTCTAGAGAAAAAGAGGATAATTCTACTACTTCAGACTTAATAATTAATGAAATGTTAAAATTAAACCATAAGAATGTTTCATATGTTTCCTCAAAAGATATTGTTGAGGAAGTAAAGTCTAGAGGAGTTAAGGGAGATATTTTTTTAACGATGGGAGCTGGAAACATTTGGAGATATGCTGAAGAGTTAGGAAAACATTACAATGATTGAAACTGTTATGAACGAAATTAATAATAAGACAGCTTCATTATGTTTTATGAATGAATCTCTTAAAAAACATACTACGTATGGAATAGGTGGTCCAGCAGATTTGATGATTTTTCCTAAAAGTAAGCAGGATTTAATTAAGGTAATTGAAATCATTAATGAAAATAAAATCCAATTAACAATTCTTGGTTCAGGTTCAAATGTCCTTGTGAGCGATAATGGAATAAGAGGTGCGGTTATTTCTTTAAAAAATTCATTAAAACAAATAGAAGTTGATGATAATATTCTTTACGCAGAATGTGGAACTATGCTCGGAAAAATTGTTAAACATGCAGTAAAAAATAATTTAATTGGTTTAGAAAATCTAAATGGAGTTCCAGGTACATTGGGTGGAGCTTTGATAATGAATGCTGGAGCTTGGGGAGGAGAGATTTCAGAAAACCTAATTCATGTTGAAGTAATAAATTCGAAAAGTGAAATTCAAAAAATTCAAAAGAAAGATTTAAATTTTTCTTACAGACAGTCTTCATTCAATAAAGATGATATATTATTATCAGCAAAATTCAATCTTAAAAAAGCAGATAAAAATATTATTAAAGAAAATTTTATTGAAGCTCAAAGCGGTAGAAAAAAATCTCAACCTTTGAACAAAAGATCAGCTGGAAGTTTATTTAAAAATCCTAAAAATAATTCAGCTGGAAAGCTTTTGGATGAGGCAGGTTTAAAGGGTTTCAGTATTGGGGACGCTAAAATATCTGAAAAACACGCTAATTTTTTTATTAATGATGGAGATGCTACATCAAAAGACATGCTAATGTTAATAAAAAAAGCACATAAAGAGGTCAAAGATAAATTTAATGTTAATCTCTCACTTGAAGTTAAGCTGATTGGTTTTGATAAAGAAGAAATAGAGGGATTATGTTAAAACAATTCTATAGTTCTATATTAAGCATGACGGCATTTTTATTTTCTGTTATTGTGCTTTGTACATTGTCATTTAATTGGTCAAACTTTAAGAAAATATACGATATTGATGAGATAAATATTTATGGCACCAATTTTTTTGATCAATCAATAATCGAGGAAAAAAGTGATGTTTTAAAGTCAAATAATATATTTGATACAGAATTAGGAAATTATAAAAATGAAATGTTAAAATTTGACCATATCATAGATTGCAAAATTTCAAGAAAGTTTCCTTCTACAATTGATATTACAATTTATGAAAGAGAGCCTATCGCGTTAATAAGCAGTGATGAATTAATCATTTTAGATTCAGAGGGTGTGTGTTTACCAGTTGAGTATTGTGATTTATCTTTACCGATTTTAAGTAATTTTAAATCAAATCCTGAATTGTATCCTAAAGGATCAAAAACTGCATCTACAAATGTATTAAGCTCTATAAACCTTATGAAGTTTACTAAGGATAATCATTCAATTATTTATGATAATATTTCTGAGTTTGTTTTTAATGAAAATAGTGAGTATGAAATCATTTTAAAGAATGGTAGAACTAGAATATTTTTAGGATCTCAAAATCTTCAATTGAAAATAAAATATTTAGAGTCTTTCCAAGAAGCTTTAAAAGAGGAAAAAAATATTACAGATTATAGCTACATTGATTTGAGATTTAACAACCAAGTAATTGTAAAAGAAGCATAATGAGAAACAAAATTCAAGTAGCATTTGATTTAGGGTCGCATAGTATAAAAAGTGCTGTTGGTAGGATTCAACCGGATGGTAAAATTGAAGTTTTATCAATCGCAGAAATTCATAGTAAAAGCATTGATTGCGGAGATATCGTTGATAAAGATTTATTACTCTCACATCTTGAAATTCTGATAGAAAAAATGGAAAAAGATGCAAAAATCAATATTGATGAGGATGCCTGGGTATCAGTTTCTGGACGTGGAGTGAGATCTATAAATTCATCAACAAGAATTCGATCTAGGGAAAACACAGACTTTGAAATTGATGAAGAAATAAAACAAAAGCTACTTAATCAATGCTCCGACGTTCAAGTATCATCTGATAGATATGTTTTACATAATATAGAGCAAGGATATTATATTGGAAGTTCACCATTAATTAGAAACCCTATAGGGATGGTTGGTAAGTCTATTGATGCTAAAGCCCACGTCATCCATGTTCGAAATTTTAATCTTTCTCAATTAGATTACTGTTTTAATGAAGATTTAAGTATTGAACCATTTCCAGTATTTGATGGTTACGCTGCTTCATCATCAAATTTAACACATGATGAGAAAGAATTAGGCGTAATCTTTGTTGACATTGGATCTGATAAAACAAATATTTTGATTTTTAAAGATAATTATTTGATTCACTCCAAAGTTATTCCAATCGGATCTAGATTAGTAACAAAAGATTTAGCAGCATATCTTCAGACCTCGATTGCAGAGGCTGAAAGAGTAAAAATTGAACATGTTTCTGCTTTTTCAGATTTTGCAGATGATTCAAAAGTGTTTGAAGTTCAAATTCCAAATGATGATTTAAAGAAAAATGTGAATGAAAAAGAAATTTCAAAAATAGTTGAATTAAGATTTGAAGATGTCATTGATCAAATTGAAGTACAATTAAAAAATATTGGAAAATCAATTACTGACTTTAAGTCAGGAATAAAGCTTTCTGGAGGTGGATCTAAAATTCGAAATCTAGATTTACTCTTTAAAAAACATTTTGCAGATGTTCCTGTAGATCTAATGAAGATTAATAATATTGTTTATAAAGAAAATTTTGAGGACAAAAGAGAATATATTACACTTTTTGGCTTATTAGCTTGGCCAATATTCAATGTAGAAGACAAATCCTCTTCTTTAAAAATAAAAGACGTTAGTGGCATTAAAAAAAGTATATCGACACTTTTAAAAGGAATTTTTGAATAATTTTGGTTGGCTACCATAAAAAAAGATCGCTCCTGATTTCATTGAAATTGGGAGCATCTTTTAACCTTTGCTATCTATCTCGGTTCTATTAAATTCTGAACTATGGCAAACTTTTGGGAAGATTTAAAAAAGAACATCACAGAGTGGAGTATTGTTGCTTCAGAAAAAGCTGAGGAATTTACGCACATAAATAAGTTGAGAATAGATGTACTTCAATTAGAAAGAAAACTATCTAGTCATTATGTTAAGTTAGGCTTATACGTATTTTCTAAAACAAAAGAAAAAAATGTTTTGAACTTTGTTGGAGATAAAAGATATCTTTCTATTGTTGATAGCGTTGAATCTATTAAATCAGAAATTGCAGATATAAAAAAAGAAATAAATCATGAAAATAATTCAGAAAATAAAGAGATAATTGATGATAAATAAAAAAAAGTTCTCTTTTCAATTTCTATCATCTGATAGATTGCACCAAATAAATTTTTCTTTATCAAATTTTTTAATTTTTTTGGGAATATTTACAGCCGCATTTATTGGTTTGAATTATTCCTTATCTTTAAGGTTTTCGGATGAGTATTACAAGATTAAGCTAGAAGAAACGGATGAAAAATATTCAGAAGTTTC
>JAYPYG010000011.1:0-24907 GCA_038280095.1 Fidelibacterota bacterium
AATGAATACCTTCAATATTGAAACTTATAATTGGCGTTCTTTCAGGTGCATTTCCGTAAATAGATATTCCATTAATTGATTGCATTTTTTCTAGAGAATACTCATTTAATGAATTATCATATTTTTCTAAGCAGGCTTCTAAATAATTTACTGCTTCTGAAAGTGCAATTACTTGAGCTGCCATAGGAGAACCAGGTTCAAATCTATGTGGAATACTTGTCCAAGTAGAATCAGTCATCGTTACAGTCTCAATAATACCTCCTCCAGTCTGATATGGACGCATTTTTTCCAAGATTTTTTCTTTACCATACAAAACACCAACCCCAGTAGGCCCAAACATTTTATGTCCAGAAAAAGCATAGAAATCACAATCCAAATCCACAACATCCACTTTCATATGAGGAATACTCTGACACCCATCAATCATGATTTTTGAACCATTCTTTTTAACAATATCAACAATCTCTTTAATTGGATTTATAGTACCAAAAACATTAGATGCGTGAGTTATACTTACTATTTTGACATTATTATCTAAAGCACTTCTTAAGTCATCTAAATTGATAGTTCCTTGTTCTGTGGATTTAAGGCATTTGATTTCTGCACCAGTCTTTTTACATATGACTTGCCATGGAATAATGTTTGAATGATGCTCCATATCAGTAAGTAAAACTACATCCCCTGATTTTAAATTATCATATCCCCATGATTCAGCAACAAGATTGATACTTTCTGTAGCACTCTTAGTAAAAACAATTGAATTTTTTGATGCTCCAATGAAATCTGCTAATCTTTTTCGACTATTTTCGAAAGCATTAGTAGCTTTTTCACCTAATTCATAGACACTTCTGTGTATACTTCCTCCAAATTTCTCATAATATTCTGATTCAGAATTAATTACTTGTTTAGGAGTCAAGCTCGTTGCAGCACTATCAAGATAAACTAAAGTTTTTCCTCGATTTTTTTCCCCAAGATTTGGAAAGTCTTTTCTGATATCTAACATAATTGTTTAATATAGCCCTAATTGTAGTTTTGCTGCATCACTCATCATATCTTGATTCCACTGTGGTTCCCATACGAGCTCAACTTCAACTGCTTTGGCACCACTAAGTGATAATAATTTTTGCTTTACTTCATCTGCGATTACAGGACCCATTCCACAGCCTGGAGCAGTAAGTGTCATTTGAATTAGAATATTAACCCCGCCTTCTTCTTCTTTAAGCTCACAATTATAAACTAGTCCAAGATCAACAATATTAACTGGAATTTCAGGATCATAGCATGTATGTAAAACATTCCATACTTCTTCTTCATTTGCAAAATTGTTAGAACTTAATTCACGTTTTTCTTCGCCAATTTTTTCACCATCTATACCACTTAATTGGTACATGTTTCCCTCAACGACTATAGTAAAATTGTCTCCTAAAGATTGTGAAATAATACCTGATTTACCTTTTTCTAATGTTGTTCTAATTCCATCAGGAACACTGTGAACTACTATGTCTTCTAATATTGTAAACTCTTTATGCATCATTTAATTCCTTTTTAATATAATCAAGTGACCCTAGAAGTCCATTTTGTCTTTGACTAGATATTGCGGGACCAAGATTTAGCCACTCAAATAGACTGCTACAATCATCAAAACTATCTATAAAATTAATTATACTCTTTTTTTCTGCATTATTAAAACCAATTTGAAGAATTCGAAGCAAACCATTAACAATTGTACTCTCAGAAAAAGCTTTGATTGTTACAAGATCATTTTCATAACCAAGTTTTAACCAGGTTTGAGAGGTGCAAGCATGAATTTTTCTATTTTCAGTTCGATCAGACTCGTTGATGTGATCAAGCTTTTTGCCCAAATCAATCAAATACACCAACTTATCTTGTCCATCTAAAATAGAAAAGCCATCACGAATATTTGCGAGATTATTTTTTATATTATCCATCAATCCAGCTATCCAAAGCAATTTCGGATATATCTTGGAGCGATGAAAGAGAAAAGTCGTCGATCACTTCTTTTGCAAAAGCTTTAATTAATATTTTTTGGGCACTTGAATAGTCAATACCTCTGGCACGTAAATAAAAAATGCTATTTTCATCCAAAGCACCTGTTGTAGATCCATGTCCACATGAGACGTCATCAGCATAGATTTCTAGTTGAGGATTTGAAAATGCATTTGATTCAAGCGAAAGAAGGAGATTCTTGTTTGATTGATTTGAATCAGTTTGCTGCGCTCCTTCTGCAACAATAACTTTTCCATTAAATACTGCTGTAGACTTATTATCTAAGACATTTCTCACATGTTGAAAGCTTGTACAATGTTCAGCTTTGTGATTGATTAAGATATTATTATCGACATGCTGCTCTTCTTTACCAAGATTTAAAATATTGATTTTAGCATCACTTCCAACTTTATTAAGGTCAACCTCAATAAACTCTTTATTAAAAAAAGAGCTTTTGACCATAGAATCAACACTTAAGGCAACATCTTGTTCGATTTCATAATAATTATATGATAATGAATGTGTTTGCGAATCATCATTATATGATTTTCCATGTTTAAAGATTGAAGAATTTTCGCAAATAAATTTGTTCAGCTTCAAATTGAACATAGAAAAGCTTTCTTTTATATCTTCTTCAATGATTGAAATTTCTGAACCTTCGTTAATATGAAAAATATTGAAAGAAGACATCCTTTCATTTTGACCATTTTCAAAAAAATAATTTTTAATATTAATAACTTCTTCAATAACTGAATTTTCTTTGAATGAAATGTAACTTCCATTTTCAAATTCAGATACTCCAAGATTAAACATTGATTCGTTCAAAAAACTTTCTGAGCAATACAACAGTTCTTTTTGAGTAAGCTCATTTAAATTTTTAACTTCAATTAAGTCAGCAAATTTAAAATTTTCTAACGAATCTTTATCAAGTACTCCGTTGATAAATACAATTGATAATTCGTCCGATTCAATTTTTTTTACTTCATCTGACGATAATGATTTATTAAAATTTTTGAAATTTTTTGATGAGGTAAATTTCCAATTTTCAAGCTTCTTGCTTGGCAGACCATTGGTATTGAAAAATTCTAAACTACTTTTTTTGATTGAATCGATCATTTTATTTTTCTAGCCAAGAATATCCATCTTTTTCTACTCTTTCTACAAGAGACATATCTCCAGATTCAACAATTTTTCCATCAATCATTAAATGAACAACATCAGGTTTAATATAGTTTAGTAGACGCTGATAGTGAGTAATAATTAATACAGAATTATTTTCATTTTTAAACTTATTAACACCTTTTGCAACTGTTCTTAATGCATCAACATCTAAACCTGAGTCAGTTTCATCTAAAACTGCTAATTTCGGATTAATGGTTAGGAGTTGAAGGATTTCACTTTTCTTTTTTTCTCCTCCAGAAAAACCATCATTGATGGATCTCTTCAAAAAAGAATCATCTAGTCCTAGCTCAGACAATATTGCTTTCGCATTATTCAAAAATTCTAATGCATCCATCTCATCTTTACCTTGATGTTTTCTATGAGCATTTAATGCTGATCTCAAAAAGTAGGCCATACCTACACCTGGAATAGCAACAGGGTATTGAAAACATAAAAATATGCCCTCTAAGGCTCGATTTTCTATACTCATTTCAGTAATATCAGTATCATTCATAGCAATACTGCCGCCATCGACTTCATAAGCTTCGTTACCAGCAATTACATTGGCTAATGTGCTCTTTCCAGAACCATTTCTACCCATAATTACATGGACTTCTCCAGCTGGTATTTCTAAATCAATACCTTTTAATATTGTTTTATCATCAATTGATGCTTCTAAATTATTAATTTTAATCATTTTATTATCCTACGCTATTTTCAAGGGTTACTTCAATTAATTGTTTTGCTTCAACAGCAAATTCCATGGGTAATTCTTCAAAAACTTCTTTGCAAAATCCATTTACTATCATTGAAACAGCATCATCAAGCTTTATACCTCTTTGATTGCAATAGAAAAGTTGATCTTCACCAATACTAGAAGTGGTAGCTTCATGCTCCATTTTTGCTGATGGATTTTTTACATCAATATATGGAAAAGTATGGGCCCCACACTTGTCTCCAATCAAAATAGAATCGCATTGCGAGAAATTTTGAGCATTTTCTGCATTTTTTAAAATTTTAACCCCGCCGCGATAAGTATTTTGACCTTCACCAGCTGATATACCCTTAGTTATAATGGTGCTTTTTGTATTTTTACCAATATGAATCATTTTGGTACCAGTATCAGCTTGCTGTTTATTTTTTGTCACAGCTACTGAATAGAATTCACCAACACTATTGTCACCTTGCATGATTACGCTTGGATATTTCCATGTAATTGCAGAACCAGTTTCAACTTGTGTCCATGAAATTTTGGAATTATCCCCAAGACAATTTCCTCTTTTAGTAACAAAATTATAGATTCCACCTTTACCTTCTTTATCACCAGAAAACCAGTTCTGAATAGTGGAATACTTAATAGTAGCATCTTTGTGTGCAACAAGTTCCACGCATGCAGCATGTAATTGATTTTCATCTCTCATTGGTGCTGTACATCCTTCTAAATAGCTTACATAACTACCTTCATCAGCAATAATGAGAGTTCGCTCAAATTGACCGGTGTTTGTAGCATTAATTCTAAAATAAGTTGATAGTTCCATTGGACAACGAACACCTTTTGGGATATAAACAAATGAACCATCACTAAAAACAGCAGAATTTAAAGCAGCAAAATAATTATCAGTTGCAGGTATAACTGAGCCCAAATATTTTTTTATTAGTTCAGGATGATCTTGAACTGCTTCCGAAAAAGAGCAAAATATTACACCATGTTTTGCAAGCTCATCTTTAAATGTAGTTGCAATGGATACACTATCAAAGACAGCGTCCACAGCAACACCTTCTAATCTTTTTTGCTCATCAAGTGAAATACCTAGCTTATTGTATGTTTCTAAAATTTCAGGATCAACATCATCCAAACTGTCATTCTTTTTTTGTTTAGGAGCAGCATAATAACTTAGTGCTTGATAGTCGATTGGTTCATAATCAATTTTTGCCCAAGTTGGTTCAGACATTTTTTTCCAATTCTTAAATGCTTTCAGTCTCCATTCGAGCAGCCATTCAGGTTCATTTTTTATCTTAGAAAGTTTAGCTATGACCTCTTCATCTAAACCTGGTTCAAATTTTGTTTGATCTACATCTGTTGTAAATCCATATTTGTATTCTTGCTCGAGCGTTTTGTCTATTACCTGTTGATTTTTATCTACCATAATTATGCTGAAAAGCTAATACCGCAACCACATGTTCTTGTAGCATTTGGATTATTAACCTTAAATCCTCCGTTAAGTAAATCTGCTGAAAAATCTATTTCACAACCTCTAACATATATCCAACTTTTAACATCACAAAATATTGAAATTCCGTGACTATCAAAGACTTTATCAAATTCTTGTTTTTCACTTTCAAATGTTATTTTATAAGACATACCAGAGCAGCCACCAGTGTCGATTGTTACTCTGATACCTTTTGTATCAGTTTCTTCATTCTCGATGATATTTTTTAATCTAGAAGCAGCTTTTTCAGTAATACTAATTTTTTGATTTTTAAGTTCTTCACTCATTATAATCCTAATTTTACTTTACCTTCCTCTGTCATCATTTCTGGGTTCCATGGCGGATCAAATGTAAGTTCCACATCAACTCTTGAAATGGAATCAATTGATGTCATTTTATTCTTAATGTCATCAATCATATATTGACCCATTGTACATCCAGGAGTAGTAAGAGACATAACAATGTCTACCGAGAATTTTTCACCCTCTTCATTGATTTTCAAGTCATAAATTAACCCAAGATTCCAAAGGTCAATTGGAAGCTCTGGATCGTTACATTGCTTGAGTACTTCAATTACGTTATTTTTAACATTTTTCATATAAGGAAAGGAATTTAATTACCATAAGATTTATGTCCTATAGTTTTAGAAAAATTTTAATTTTCATACTCATTGCTATGTTAAATTCCGTAATGTAAATTGTTTCTCATTTGGAGAAAAAAATGGCTAAAAATGTAAGCAATAAAACAATCGACAATGTTACCATTAGATTTGCAGGTGACTCTGGCGATGGGATGCAGTTAAGTGGTGGTCGATTTACCCAAACTTCCGCTGTGGTTGGAAACGATCTAAGTACACTTCCTGATTTCCCTGCAGAAATTCGAGCACCGGCTGGTTCTTTGGCAGGTGTTAGCTCTTTTCAAATTCATTTTAGCTCGCAGGAAATTCATACCCCTGGAGAGAAGCCTGATGTCTTAGTTGCAATGAATCCAGCAGCCTTAAAAGTACATTTAAAAGATTTGGTTCCCGGCGGTACTTTAATTGTTAATAAAAATGCTTTTACAAAGAAAAATTTAACGTTAGCTGGCTATGAAGATGATCCTACAGAAGATGGATCTTTAGTAGATTATTATTCAACTCATTTTATCGAAATGGGCAAGCTTGTCACTAATGCTTGTGAAGGAATAGACATTCCATCAAAAATGGTCGATCGAACAAAAAACTTATGTGCTCTTGGAGTTTTATTTTGGATGTATGATAGACCGCTTGAACCTACAATCGATTGGTTAAATCAAAAATTTAAGTCAAAGCCAGATATTATTGAAGCCAATGTAAGAGCTTTAAATGCAGGATATAATTATGGGGATACTGCTGAAATATTCACTACAAGATATATAGTTGAAAAAGCAAAGCTACCAAAAGGTAAGTACAGGAATATGAATGGAACACTTGCTTCGTGTCTGGGTATTTTAACTGCTGCTGAAAAAAGCAACTTAGGCATTACATTTGCCGGCTATCCAATCACTCCTGCAAGTAATATTTTACATACCCTTTCAAACTGGAAGCAGTTTGGTATTAAAACTTATCAAGCGGAAGACGAAATCGCTGGAATTGGCGCTGCTCTAGGCGCCTCTTACGGTGGGGCTCTTGGGATAACAGCTTCATCTGGTCCAGGTATTGCATTGAAATCAGAATTTTTAGGTCTAGCAGTAATGACTGAACTACCATTAGTAGTTATTAACGTTCAAAGGGGTGGTCCAAGTACAGGTTTACCAACAAAAACTGAACAATCTGATTTATTTCAAGCTGTTTATGGAAGAAATGGCGAAGCTCCTATACCTGTAATTGCGCCAACTACACCTGGAGATTGTTTCTTTGCGACCTATGAAGCGTGTAGATTAGCTGTCAAGTATATGACTCCTGTAATGGTATTGTCAGATGGGTATTTAGTTAACGGGTCTGAACCATGGTTGATACCTGATCCGAATAAATTAGAAGATTTTAAGGTAGAGTTTGCTAAAGAAAATGAAGATGAAAAATTTCTTCCTTATAAAAGAGATGAAAAAACTTTAGCTAGAAATTGGGCTATTCCAGGCACCAAAGGTTTAGAGCACAGAATTGGTGGATTGGAAAAACAAGATATAACTGGAAATGTAAACTATGATTCTGATAACCATCAAAAAATGGTTGAGATTAGAGCTCAAAAAGTAGCAAATATTGCCAACGAACTTCCCAAAACAAAAATATTTGGTGAGGAAAGTGGAGATGTGCTTATTTTAAGTTGGGGAAGTTCTCATGGTGCGTGTAGAGCAGCTACAGAATCTTTATTATCAGAAAATCTAAAAGTCGGTCACGTTTCTATTAATTGGATTTGTCCTTTACCAAACGATCTGGAAGAAATATTAAAAAAATATAAAAAAATTCTAATTCCTGAAGTTAATACAGGGCAATTCAGGCAAATTATTCGCGCAGAATTTTTAGTTGATGCCATTGGTTTAAACGAAGTTCAAGGAAAGCCTTTAGGAGCATCAAAAATTGAAGAAAAAGTAAAGGATTTAATCAATGGTTGATAAACCAATATTAAAGAAAGCCGATTTTGAATCAGATCAGGCAGTTAGATGGTGTCCAGGATGTGGAGACTATGCAATTCTTGCTCAAACTCAGAAAATCTTTCCTGAAATAACTACAGAAAAAGAGAAAGTTGTATTTATATCAGGTATTGGTTGTTCAAGTAGGTTTCCATATTACATGAACACATATGGCTTTCACACTATTCACGGAAGAGCTCCGACAGTTGCAAGTGGACTAAAAATTTCTAACCCTGATTTGTCTGTTTGGCTTGTGACAGGTGATGGTGATGGATTTTCGATTGGTGGAAATCATATGATACATCTTCTTAGAAGAAATGTTGATTTAAATGTTATGCTATTTAATAATCGTATTTATGGATTAACAAAAGGACAATATTCCCCAACCTCAGAACAAGGTAAAATTACATATTCTACTCCAATGGGGTCTTTAGATTATCCGTTTAATCCAACAAAGTTAGCTTTAGGTGCAAGAGGTGCATTTGTTGCTAAAACCATTGATAGAGATTTAAAACATTTACAAAGCATGATAAAGAGAGCAAGTGAGCATCGCGGAACTTCTTTTATTGAAATTTATCAAAACTGTAACATTTTTAATGATGGCGCTTTTTCAGAACTTACTGATAAAGAAACTAAATCTGATAGAGTGCTTAAAGTTGAACATGGAGAACCAATGATTTTTGGTAAAGAAAATGACAAGGGTATTCACCTTGATGGTACGAAGCCTAAAGTTGTTACCATTGGAGATAAATATTCTATAGAAGATATTCTAGTACATGATGAAACTGATGCTTTCATTGGAGATATGCTTTCTAATTTTACTGCAAGTGATACTTTCCCCGAACCTTTAGGAGTATTATATTGTGTTGAGAGACCAACTTATGATGATATGATGGTAGATCAAATGAAACAAGCAGAGAAAAATACTAAAGGTCCAAAAAGTGTTAACGATTTACTTAATGCTGGAGATACCTGGGAGGTAAAATAATGTCCTTCAGGATCGAGCAAGACAGCATAGGTAAAATAAAAGTTCCTTCAAAAGCATATTATGGTGCTCAAACTCAGAGGGCAATACAAAATTTTGAAATTGGGTGGTCTATGGAGTTCAGTTTAATTCTTCCGTATATCATTGTAAAAAAATGTGCTGCAAAAACAAATTATGCTCAAAAAAATATTTCAAAAAAATTGTCTGACGCAATTATTAAAGCTTGTAATCATATTTTAGACAACCCCGATCAATACTTAAATGAGTTTCCAGTACCAGTTTTTCAAACTGGAAGTGGTACACAAACAAATATGAACGTAAATGAAGTGGTTGCAAATAAAGCAAATGAAATTCTTGGTGCAAAATTAGGCTCTTACAAGTTTGTTCACCCAAACGATCATGTAAATATGTCACAGTCCACAAATGATACTTTTCCAACTGCAATTTTAGTTGGAAGTGTAATATCATCAGAGGATAATTTGCTTCCAGCGCTAACTATGCTTGAGAAATCGTTAGTTGCAAAGTCAAAAGAATTTCACAAAATAATTAAAGTCGGAAGAACTCATCTTCAGGATGCAACACCGATTCGATTAGGGCAAGAGTTTTCTGGTTATGCATCAATGATTAAAAATGATATTTCAAGAATTAAGCATGCTTTAAAAGAATGTAGCGATTTACCTGTTGGAGGTACAGCTGTTGGAACTGGAATTAATACTATAAGCGGTTTTGATGAGTTAATGTGTTCATTTATTTCTGAAGAAACGGGACTTTCATTTAACGTATGTAAGAATAAATTTGAATTATTATCTTCTCAAAATGCTATATCTAATTTATCAGCACAGATTCGAATTTGTGCAGGATCGCTAAATAAAATTGCTAATGACATCCGATGGTTAGCATGTGGACCAATGGCTGGAATAGGAGAATTAATACTTCCATCAAATGAGCCTGGCAGCTCTATAATGCCTGGAAAAGTGAATCCTACACAATGTGAAGCTGTAAATATGGTTTATGCTCAAATTTTAGGCAATGATGCCACAGTCAATTATGCTGGTACAAATGGTAATTTTGAACTTAATACGTACAGACCAATTATTGCTTCTGCAATTCATGAATCGATTTCATTATTATCTGAAGTTGCTGAATCGTTTACACTAAATGCACTTGATGGATTAAAAGCTAATGAGAAAAAAATTAAAGAAAATTTAGACAAGTCTTTAATGCTTGTAACAGCACTTGCTCCAAAAATTGGATATGAAAAGGCAGCTGAGATTGCTAAAAAAGCTTTAAAAGAAAATATTTCTCTTAAACAAAGTGCAAAAGCTTTGGGACATTTATCGGAACAAGAATTTGATAAAATTGTTAAACCAGAATTAATGGTTGCACCCAAAAAAGCATGATCAAAACATTTTTTTCATCATTAAGAATAATTTTTTATCTATTTATACTAGTATTAGTATATGTTTTTTATTTATCTAGAGATTTACCTTCACTAGAACGCCTAGAAACTTTTGATCCAGCAATGCTATCTACTTTATATGATAGAAATGGTGAAGTCATTGGTGAATTCTATATACAAAAAAGAGTGTTTGTCGATATTGAGGATATGCCAAACCATTTAAAAAATGCAGCTATAGCTTCTGAAGATAAGAGGTTTTATTCTCATTGGGGTGTTGATTTACAAAGTTTTTTTAGAGCTGTAGTTGTTAATGTTTCATCGATGAGTTTTAGGCAGGGATTTAGCACGCTGTCTCAGCAGTTAGCTAGGAATCTTTATAAAGAAGTTGGATTTAAAGATAGCATCACTCGAAAACTAAAAGAAATGATAACAGCTATTCAAATTGAAAGAACTTATACTAAAGATGAAATACTAGAAATGTATTTGAATACTGTTCATTTTGGCCACGGAACCTATGGAGCAGAATCAGCAGCTAAACGATTTTTTAATAAAAATGCATCTGATTTAACTATTGGAGAATCAGCAATGTTAATTGGACTTCTTCCATCTCCAGCAAACTATTCTCCATTAAGAAATCTAAATAAGGCAATTGGTAGAAGATCGATTGTGCTGAAGTTAATGTATAATCAAGATTTTATATCTTATCAAGAATACATGGAGCATAATAGTATCGTTCCTGACAATATTTACTATGAAATTCCTAAAGGTAAAGCCCCATATTTTGCAGAACATGTTAGGAGAATTTTAGAACAACAAGATGAACAATTAGGAATCAATATTTACCAAGATGGATTAAAAATACATACTACTCTTGATTATAGATTACAAAAAATTGCTGAAGACTCTGTGATGCAAACTTTGAAAAAGAATCAAGATGAATTTAATCGTCAACTTTTTGCTGATAAGGATAAATTTTCACAACTTGCCTATCTATCAATTTTTGATGCTGACTCTGTTAAGATGATGCTTAATGGTCAAGTTGAATTGTACGAGGAGTTACGCAAAGAGCTTCTAGTGCAATGTGCATTTATTGCATTGGATACTAAGACAGGAGAAATTCTTGCAATGATTGGGGGAAGATCAGATTATCCTGATGAATTTAACCGTGCAACCCAAGCATTAAGGCAGCCTGGTTCAGTATTTAAACCATATATTTATACGGCAGCTATTGATAATAATTATCCAGTAACTACCCAACTTTTAAATCAACCTGTTGCTTTGTATAGGAACAACGCCAAAGGTGAAAGAGAAAAATGGACGCCAGGAAATTACGACAAGAGCACCGGTGGATTAACTACATTAAGAGAAGGGTTACAAAGATCGCTTAACTTAATTTCTGTAAGAATGGTTCAAGAGCTCGTTCCACCAAGACAAGTTAAAGATATTGCTCAAAGGATGCAGATAAGTTCACCAATTAGGGCAGTAGATTCGATTGCCCTAGGAACTTCAGAAGTAAGGCCAATTGAAATTGTTGCTTCATATTCAACTTTTGCAAATAAGGGTATCTATTCTTCACCAATGGCTATTACTAGAATAGAAGACAAATATGGAAGAATTATAAAAGAGTATTCGATCGACCAAAAAGAAGTATTAAGTCCCGAAACAGCTTATATGGTGACTAATTTACTACAATCTGTTGTAGATAGCGGAACAGGTGGAAGCTTAAGATGGAAATATAAATTTAGACATCCAGCAGGTGGTAAAACTGGAACTACGCAAAACTTAAGTGATGCTTGGTTTGTTGGATTTACTCCAAATATTACAGCTGGAGTATGGTATGGAATTGATGAATATTCAGTTAGTTTGGGTGATGGTCAATATGGTGGAGTTGCAGCTCTTCCGGCTTGGGCTTTGTTTATGAAAAATGCACACAAAGAATTAAATATTCCTAAAGATAGATTTGAAATGCCTGATGGTGTTGTAGAAATTGAAATTGATTCAGATACTAAACAACTTCCTACAAGCAGAACAAAGAATTTAGAGAAAGAATTCTTTCTGCGATCTAATGTACCGCAATAAACTAATTTTTTTTATTTGAGAGTTTTAAAATCACCATTCCACTTATAAAAAGAATGATATTTGGAAGCCATGATCCTAACCCAGGATTTAATAGATTTCTATCAGCTAATTGTTCACCCCAAATGAGCAGGATATAATAAACTAAGAAAAAGGCAATGCTTAAACCTGAGGCAATTGTCATACCTCCATTTCGAACAAGAATCCCAAGAGGTGCACCAACCATCGTAAATAGAACACATGCCAGTGCTAGTGTAAATTTTTTATGTATTTCAACTTTAAACTTGTTATTTGTCTTTTCATAATTTTCAATTAAAGTAAATTCATTTTTAAATTGACGTGCGTTATTAGTCAAAGATAATATGTACTGTTTATGTTCAAGATTTGGGATAATTGAATCATCATTTAATTCATTTGCTGATGATAAAATTCCTATTTGTTTTTGTTTTAATTTTTCAACCTCTTCTTGAATGCTTTCTAATGTATTAGCATTTAGATTTGTTATTCCAATTTCTTTCTTTACATTATCAATTCGTTCATAAATCTGGGAAATCAAAATTTTATTTCTTTTAATTTCATCAATCATTTGCGGTATTCGCATTTCACGATCTGTTCGATTTGATTCGGTGGTACGATTTAACATTAATTCATTCATTGATATCATAATTTGATGTGTTTTGAATTTTATTTTTCTATAATAATCATAATCTGATAAATCAATTTCATGGATTTCTCCATCCATTAAATCTATTGTAATCATATTGCCATCAGAAGATAATGACCCCTGATTAGCATAAATCGTTGTTTGTTCTGATTTTTGATTTTTACTAAAAATTTTCACATCTTTGAAGTCTTTACCATCCATTTCTCTTACTATCATAGTGTATTGAGGAATCATATCCACAAAATATCCAGGTTCAATCGATAATTCTGGTTTTTTCTTGTAGATATCTCTCGCGAGCAGTCGAGCATTATAATTCATTTCCGGTAAAATAAAATTGTTAAAGAAACACAATCCAATACCAACCAAAGAACCAAATAATATTGCTGGCTTGATGATATTGTAAAGATTTACACCAGCAGACTTTAATGCAGTTATCTCATTTTGCTGTGCCATACGACCAAAAGTCATTACGCTGGATATTAATAATGACATAGGAACTGACAGTGCTATAATCCATGCTAGATTTAAATATAAATACTCGAAAATTGTAAGCGCATCTAACCCTTTACCTAAAAAGCGGTCCACAGCTCTGATAAGAAACTGTAAAAAGAGTACTGTAGTAATTACTGCAACTGATAATAAAAATGGGATTAAGGACTGTTTAAATAAATATTTATTAAGTGTATTCATATGATTTTTAAAATTTAACTCTACTTGTGTTAAAACCTAAACTATAATAAGTTCCCATGCTTAAATTGATTAAGCCTTATGGTGACTGTAGCTCAGTTGGTAGAGCCATCGGTTGTGGTCCGATTGGTCGTCGGTTCGAGTCCGATCAGTCACCCGAAAATTTTCGGGGTGTAGCGTAGTCCGGTTAGCGCACCTGCTTTGGGAGCAGGGGGTCGCAGGTTCAAATCCTGCCACCCCGACATTATCAATTCTATGAGAAATTAGACGAGTTATAGAGGGAAATAAAGGGCAACTTCGGTTGCCCTTTCTTATTTTTATAACACATCATTGTACAGCAAATTCGGTCAAAAAATGGTGTTAATAATGGTGTTAATTTTCAAATTGATTATTTTATGAAATATGACGACTTTGATAGATGCGTAATTTTTGGCTCATTTTAAGCGTATTATGGTTATGGACATGTAGTGGTGGAGGCGATAAAGCAACTGGCCCTGAAGAACCACCAATCGTCATAAATCTAACTTCATTAGGTGGGCAAGCACAAAAAGGTCCATTTAATAATGGTACTGCTATTAATATAGCTGAGTTAACAAACACTTTAAGTCCAACAGGACGTAATTTTTCATCTGCTATTACGGATAACTCTGGACGTTTTGCAGTATCCAACGTGCAACTGGAATCTCCATATGTTGAATTACGAGCAAATGGATATTATTTTAATGAGGTTTCAAATGAAATTTCATCAGGTCAATTAACCTTATTCGCTTTATCAAATTTGACTGGAAAAACTTCTCTTAATGTAAATATTTTGACCCATCTTGAAAAAAATAGAATGGTCACACTAATGTCTGGCGATAATCCTAAAACCTTTGCTCAGGCTAAATTACAAGCCCAAGAAGAAGTATTAGCTATTTTTGATTATTCCAGAGCGAATGTTCCTGAATCAGAATTATTGGACATAAGTCAAGATGGTGCAGCCAATGCCAAGCTCTTAGCCATGTCAGCCATCATTCAAGGGAATTTAACGGTTGGGCAAATGTCACAATTATTAGCCAATATAAGTACAGACATTGCAAGTGACGGAACGCTCGATGATACCAATTTGAGAAATACCTTGATTGAAAATTCCAAAAATTTAGATATGGCAGAAGTGCGATCTAATATTGTTGCACATTATACTTCTTTAGGAATTTCAGCAACTATCCCAGATTTTGAAACAGAGATTAATCAATTTTTAAAACCTCCTGTTGCACAGGATATGTCAGTATCTACTGGCGAGGATACCCCCATTAATATTACGCTTGCAGCCTCTGATCCAGAAGATGAGTCGTTAACCTACACTATTTTAGAAGTCAATAATGCCACAGTTACCTTAAATGGTAATGTAGCAACCTACGCTCCTAATGCACATTTTAATGGAACGGATACCTTCACCTATAAAGCCAATGATGGAACATCAGACAGTAATATTGCAACAGTCACCATGACGGTGTCAGCAGAAGATGATGAACCAAACACCTTGGATGTTGCAACTACCACAGATGAAGATGTCGCAGTAGCTGTAAACTTATCCGCAGAAGAATACGATGGAGATAGTTATTCCTTTGCTATTGTTACTGATGTATCTAATGGAACCACCTCACTTAATGGGAGTACGGTTACTTATACCCCTAATCAAGATTTTAATGGAGAGGATACCTTCACTTTTGAGGCTACAGATGATACTGGAAGAACCATGAATGTTGCAACGGCAACCATTACCGTTAATCCAGTAAATGATGCTCCTGTTGCGAATAATATTACCAATCAAGTCACCGATGAAAACAGAATGATGCAACTAGATATTACTTTAGATGCAACAGATGTAGATGGAGATGCATTAACGTACAATGTTACTTCTACCAACAATGGTACCGTCACCATTAATGATAATATTGCTACCTATGTTCCAACACAGGACTGGAATGGAGAAGATACCTTTACTTATGTTGCTAATGATGGTTCTTTAGATAGTAATACTGCTACGGTAACGATTACGGTAAATAGTGTCAATGATGCTCCAGTAACATCCAATAGTGAGATGACTATTGATGAAGATTCGCTTGATGGAGAATTTACAAAGATCACAGATTATGCAACTGATGTAGATGGAGATGCATTAGTATATATTATTACTAAACTACCATTTGGTGGAAATTTATGTCAAAATGCAGGTGCTACATGCGGAACTGTACTAGCAGTTGGTGATACTGTAACTGGAGAAAATGGTATTGAAAATTCTAATCCTTTTTACATGCCTAATGAAAATTGGCATGGACAAGATCAATTTGAATGGAAAGTAAATGATGGAGTTTTTGATAGTAATATTTCAAAGGTCACAGTAAATGTAAATGCAATTAATGATTTACCAGTAGTAACCAATATTACCACTTCAACTTCAGAAGATAATCCAGTAACATTTTCTGTACACAATAATATAACTGACCCTGATGGTGATTCTACTCATTGGTCTTATTTTGTTGAAACACAACCAGCCAATGGAATCGTTACTGTAGAAGATAGTAATAATGGAAATTACACTTATACTCCAAATGAAAACTTTAATGGAACAGATTCATTTACTTGGTATATCTATGACGATGGTAATGGGCCTGAACCTGGAAATAGTAATGTTGCAACAACTACAATTACGGTAAACAGTGTTAATGATGTCCCTGTTGTTAATGATACAACAGCAACTGGTGTTAAAAATACTACTTTTAAGTTTTTCTTGCCAGAAGCGTATGATTTAGAATCTGGGAGCGAAACATCATTTCATAATAGTTTAATATTAGTTAGTGCTCCAGGTAATGGAACTCTATTTAAAAACAATAATGAAGGAAATGATAGTGTAGGAAATTCATTAAGTGTAGGAGATAAAATCAATAATACTGATGATGGAAATCAAGCACGTATTTGGTACCAACCATCTACAGACTGGAGCGGTACAGATACCTTTACTTATAAGGCCAATGACGGAGAAGATGATAGTAATATTGCTACTGTAACAATCACAGTAACAAACCCTAGATTAAATACTGGATGGGGTGGGACATGGAGACCCTACACTTCTTTTAATGTTTCAACAATTGAAACAGAAACATTCAATCAACCTAATATTGCAATTAAAAAGTCGAGCAATGGACAAACTGTAAAATCATATTCTCCTGCTTTATCTGGTAACATTGACTATTCTTTTGCTTTACCTCCAATCAAAAGCGATGATTATTATATTTCCGTATCAATGGAATCTGCAGATGGTGGATCAAATTATACCATGACAGCTCCATCAAATTTTTCTTTAGTGAATCCTGGCCTTATTTCATATGATGGGTATGATATCAATAACATAGCAGACATAGTTTTCAATCCAAATAACAATAGAGTATATATTGTTGGTGAAATGACACCTGAAAACCAAAGTAATGGAAGAGTAAATTTTGGTATGCATTATAATATTGGGGATGATGCTGTTAAGTATGATGCTGAGTCTGATACTTACTACAGAAATGATTTAAATATTGGCACTAATAATGGTTTTACATTACAATATACTTCTGATCTAGATGCAATTCCCTATGATTTACAAGGAACTACTGATCGTATGATATATACATCTGATAACGATATTATTGTTTGGGACCCAAATACATACGAACATGGAAGTAATAATTCAGAAAAACATATTGTGAAACTAGATTGGGATTCAACTTTGAATGGATATGAATGGGATTTTGATTATAGTTCTTGGGGTTCGTCTAATAGCTTATCAAGTCTAATAATTGCAGACATTCATGAAGTGAACGGTGATTTTATTTTAACAGGATATGATGGTAGTAATAGTGAAAAGAAAATGGTTATAATTAAATTGAATAGCGCTGGTTCTGTTGATTATTTTAATACTTTTTCTTCCAATAGTTTAGGTTCTGATTATTATTATAGAGGTTTTGGTAGTTCAATCAAAATCAGTGATTCGTCGTTTATAATTGCAGGAAGTTCTTTTAAAGAAAACTTTAACTGCCAAAATTACGTATCTGTTTTTCGAATCAGCGACACAGGTTCATCATTTAGTCTTATTGACCAGTCAAATCACCCAAATCCAGATTGTTCTTTATCAGATGATGCTGGAAACATGTATGCAGTGGATATTGAAAAAACTAATGATAGTTCAATTGATTTTTATATTGCATCTACCAATAATAATGATTTTATGACACAAAGATTTACTCTTGGTGCTGGTGCCGATGCTTTAAGCAAAACAGGAGAATATCATCATATTTATACTCAGGATTTAAGAGATGGTACTGTTGAGCTCAAAGTAGACCCTAATGATAATGATGTGGTATATTTCTTTGCCCATAGTACTACAGCAAGATTCTATAGTTACAAGTATATTAATATGAGTCTCAATAATACATTTTCTCATAATTTTAATGATACATCTAATCAATATAGTTATAATTTTGGTGGCATAACTTGGATAGAAGAGCCTGATGGAGATGGTTACTTACTAATCACAGGTAAAATTGGATATAACTCAAATGGCGGTTCCAATAATTCAGATTCTCAGAATGGGTATTTTCAGATTTGGAAATAAATTGACTACAAAATAGTACTAATTTTAAACTAATAAACTTAAAACTAATTTTTATATGAGAATACAGCCTGTTTTTTGGGAGCAGGGGGTCGCAGGTTCAAATCCTGCCACCCCGACAAATTTTGAAGTATTTTATCTTTTATCAATTTTTTCATAACTTTAAAAATGAAATTTTTGTTGATTTTTCTTTTTATTCAAAACCTTTTTTCTCAACAACCAAATGAAAAATTATTAACTGAAAATTCAGTAAATTTTAACGAACTAATTAAGCATGAAGATATTTTTTATCTAAAAAATAAGGATAATTTATATACAGGTAGTATCGTAGTATCTGATTCTTTAAATAATATCATTCTTGAAGGCCAAATGATTGATGGCAAGACAACAGGAATGTGGACCCATTATTTTCCGAGTGGTGAAACCTATGCTATTTTTACAGTTAAAAATAATGAATTAAACGGAGATTTTAAGCAGTATTATCCAAGATCATCAATTTTACATAAAGAAGGATTTTTTATTGATGGTAAAATGGATGGTATTTGGAAGCTTTATAATTTAAATAGCCAACTCTTATTTTCCATTGAGTATGATATTGGTAAAGTAGTTTATTAGCATGAAACATTTAGAAAGCTCAAAATGGACCGCAGTAAAAAAAATAAAAAATTGGCGCCATTATGAAGTATTGAACATCAATAAAAAGAAGAAAATGGTTGAAATGTTTTCTGTATGTGATAAAAAGATTAAAATTGAGGTATCTTTTAATGATCTTGTTGATAATTCTAAGTGGATGAGTGGTTGGATTGAAATTGTAGAAGAAAGTACTTAATTTTTAAAATGTTCTCGTATTTAAAATTTTTTTTAACACCTTTATATCTTTTTTTAATGGCAATATCTTTAATGATTGATGGATGGATTGGTCTATTAATAGCCTTTTTAGTAGTAGCATCAATTGTTATTGGTGAGTTGTCATTTGGAGATGATATTTCTACTCCAAATTATCGATTCCCATTTTTATTAGATTTCTCACTCTTTATGAACGTGCCACTATTTTTAATTATGCTTTATTTATTTTTAGACAGAGTGTCTTCTGCATTTGAATGGTATCATTTACTATATATCCCAATCTTGGGCTTATTGATGGCTCTTAGTTTGATAAACATTGGACACGAACTAGTTCATAGAACTAGTAAAAAATTTGACTGTGAAGTTGGTAATTGGGCTTTAGCAACTGCATGGAACCCTGCTTTTGCAATTGAGCATGTTTATGGACATCACAAAAATATTGGTATTGTTGAAGAAGACCCAGTAACTGCTACCTATGGAGAGAACCCAATATATTTTGCAGTAAAAGCCTTTTTTAAAGAACATGTACATGCATGGAATATTGAAACCAGACAATTAACTCGAAGAAAACAAAGTATCTTATCTTTCCACAATAGAATTTTAAATGGTTATTTGAGAACTTCCATCATTTTTGGTTTGATTGGATATTTTTTTAACTGGAAAGCAATGGTCATTTATATTTGTTTAGGAATTGTAGCAAACTACATTTTCCAATTAACAAATTTTATTGAGCATTATGGTCTAGTACGTATCAAAGGAAAACCAGTGCAGTATCATCATTCATGGAATTCTAATAATAGAATGACAAGCTATTTAACTTACAATTTAACCAGACACTCTGATCATCATGTACATGCTCAAAAAGAATTTTGGGAATTAAATCCATGTGATAATAAAGGTGTTGTCTTGCCATCTGGTTATTTAACTTACATTCTTCTTTTTACGTTTTTCCCGTTTTATGCTAAATCACAAATGGAACCAAGACTGAAGAACTGGCATCAAAATTATGCTTCTGATGATGAAAAATCATTGACTGCCCATTATCTTAATTTTTCCAATTAGGGTATAGAAAATATTTTGCATATATTTTCTGCTTTATGTTATCATCACAATTTTTAATTAATCAAAAACAATGTTGCGGAAATGGATGTAGAATGTGTCCATATGAACCTCAACATATTCAAGGAAACCAACAATTACAAAAAAGATGGAATCAATCCAAAAAAAAATCGTATACTACTCATATGAATAAAATAAATATCCCTATGATTGGACTTGGAACATGGCTTATTCCAAATGACGAGGCAGAATCTATTACTAAAGATGCCATAAATTTAGGGTACAAGCATATTGATACTGCTCAAGTGTACCAAAATGAAGAAGGTATCGGTAACGCACTTAAATCTTTAGCTGTTCCAAGAAATGAAATTTATATCACTACAAAAATGTGGCCTGGAATGTTCAATCAAGAAGAACCATTTCAAACATTTGATGGCGCAATCAAAGCATGTGAACAAAGTTTAAAATTTTTACAAGTTGATGAAATAGATTTATATCTTATTCATAACCCATTTGCAAAAGAAAATAGATTAGAGCTATGGGAAGCTATGATAGAATTAAAAAAGCAAGGTAAAGTCAAACATATTGGTGTTTCAAATTATAATGTACATCACATGAAAGAAATTGAAGCAGCAGGAATCGAAATGCCATCAACTAACCAAATTGAAATTCATCCCTGGCATATCGTTACAAAGCCTTTAGCAGAATATATGGATAAGAATGAAATTCTTCCTATTGCCTATTCCACATTGGCACCTATTCCTAATTGGAGAGAAGGTTCACGATGGAATGGAAAACCAGAAGATATGAAAAGCGGAGCAATGCCTTGTGAAGATATTGCAAATAATTATGGAGTTACAGTTCCACAGTTGTTCTTAAAATGGGCAATTCAACTCGGATATCCTGTGTTACCAAAATCTGTCAAATATGATAGGCTTAAAGAGAATTTAAGTTTAGATCATTTTGAAATCTCAATTGATGATATGACTTTAATTTCAAATATAGCAATTGATGAGCAAAAGTGCTTAGCCTGGTCAGGAGATTTTGATCCATTGGAGGTTGATTAATGGGGTATGGATACAATCCTATTGTAGGGGAGAATTGGAGGTATAATCCTGATAAGACCTTCAAAATTAGTCGATCAAAAATTGAATTATATTTTAATTGCCCTACCTGTTTTTATAAAGATGCCAAACTTGGCTTGAGAAAACCACCTATGCCTGGATGGGCAATCAATAGTGCTGTTGATGATTTACTAAAGAAAGAAATGGATTTTTGTAGAGCTCAAGATCGTCCACATGGTATTTTTAAAGAAAATGGATTAAATATAAAACCATTCCAACATGAAGATATTGAAAAGTGGCAACATACTTTCACAGGTATTCAATATCATGATGAAAAACATAATTTTTTATTATATGGCGGTGTTGATGATATCATGATTGATGAAGAAGATAAGCTTGTGGTTATTGATTTTAAAGCTACTGCTAAAAAAGCAGATATTGTATCATCTGCAGACGTATATAATAATGGGGAGTCATACAAAAGACAGTTAGAAGTTTATAGCTGGTTATTGCAACAAAATGGTTTTGATGTTTCTGATACTGGGTATTTAATGTATTACAATGGAGATGCAAGTAAACCTCATTTAGGAAAAGAAATGCATTTTAGAAGAACTCTAGTTCCATTTACATTGGATACATCTTGGATAGGACCGCAAGTAGAAGACATGTATAATTGTTTGCAGTTAGATGAAGCTCCTGACTTTAATAATTCAAACTGTGAAGACTGTTTATATCTTACAACTGTCTCAAAGCTTTAATTGACATATCCTGAAGGCTTTTCGAACATATAAATAATATCTAATCCTTCAGATCTAGACATTCCTCCTGGATTCAATCCAAGTTCACCCTCCGGAATTTCATGATTTAATTCTTTATAATATTCTATCCAATGCACAAATGGAGAATTTGTACCAGGTTCATTGAATGTCATTGGATTTAATTGCATGATTTGTTGATTACTATCTGCAACCTGTAATCCTTCATAAATAATTTCAGAACAATAGTAGGTATCATCAGTGATATCATAAATAAAATCATAAGGTTTCCCAAGTAAATTATCTTTGATGTGTTTAAGAGCGGTTGGTATTAATTCAGCATGTTCTTTCTTCAGTCTTCCAACAAGTACTTTATTGCTTCTATTTAAGAATTCTTCCAAAGTAGTTTCTGTAACAGTTTCTCCTATAGCTTCAGCTAATTTGGTAGTTTTAAGATTAGGTCCAACTTCAGTTATAATTGCACAATGAGATAAATTCGACCCCATATAACCTTGGGTTACTGCTTCAATAGCATCACACGGTGGTCCGCAATCTAGATCTTGAAAGAAAATATCGCCTTCCTGAAAAGTAAATGATGGTTGACGCAATATGAGTGATACATATAAAATGAAAAAAACACCCATTGCTATGGGAAAAAGATGTTTAGCTGACATTGTCTAAGTATTATCGACTATTTTAATTTCTCTTCCAGTGTATTCATAGCGATCAGGATCTGGCCATGCTTTAGCTACATCATGCCAATTATCTGAGGAACCATATTCTGTTTTTCTTCGTTCCATTGCTTCCTGGTATTCCGATTCTGAATTGAACCAAAGCTCTGCCATTCCACAGCATCCATTTTCAATATCTTCTTCAAAAAATGTCAGAATATATTTTTGTGGTTTAAGAACGTTTACCATGTGAGGTGCATGGATATTTTCCCAGTGATCAAAGAAATTAGAACGCTTAATTCCAGTTCTATTTTGAATAAAAAGTATTTTTTTAACCATAATTGTCTCCTTAACGTTATAAAGATAACATCTTTTTTTTATTTACAACATCATTATTTGATACTTACATTGTTAGTCCATACAATTTTAGGAGATATAAATATGTATAAAAGAACCGCAATAATTTTGTGCCTATTTTCAATGATTTTTGCTCAAGATAATGTTGAGCTTGAAGAGAATAGACATTTTAATTCTTATCAGATCAATTTAGATCGTTTTAAACAATTAAATGAGGATATCACAACACCAAACACTTATCGTACTGCTGCTGGTTATCCAGGACATGAATACTGGCAAGTTAGAGCAGATTATGATATGAAATTGAGAATTGATGATAACAAGCAACGACTTTACGGAGAAGAAACAGTTACGTTTTACAATAATTCTCCTGATACATTGAACTATTTATGGATGGAGCTCACACAAAATGTTAGAGCTTTAGATTCAGATTCTTACAAAATTCAATCTACTGGTGATCTTTCAGCTCAAAGAGGAAATGAGAAAATGGTTATTGGTAGTTCAGTCTCATCCAGAACATTAGAAAACTTTTATCGTGATTTTGATGGCGGTTTCAAAATTCAGTATGTAAAAGATGAAAAAAATAAGAATGTTCCATATACAATCAATAAAACCATGATGCGTATTGATGTTCCTGAACCAATTCAATCTGGAGAGACTTATACCTTCAAGATTAAATGGTGGTATAATATTAATGATCATATTAGGGATGGTGGAAGATCAGGATATGAATATTTTGAGGAAGATGATAACTACATCTATACTATAGCGCAATTCTTTCCAAGAATGTGTATGTATAATGATGTATATGGTTGGCAAAATAAACAATTCCTTGGTAGGGGTGAATTCACATTGATTTTTGGAGACTATGATGTAAAAATTACTGTACCTGAGGATTTTGTTGTTGGAGCTACTGGAGCATTACAGAACCCAGATGAAGTCCTTTCAGATGAACAAATTAAAAGACTTGAAAAAGCAAAGAAATCTAAAGAACCCGTATTAATTGTTACAGTAGATGAAGCATTAGAAAATCTTGAAACCAAAACAAGTAGACAAAAAACATGGCACTTTAAAGCAGAAAATGTAAGAGACTATGCATTTGCTGCTTCAAGAAGATATATATGGGATGCCATGGGTGTACAAGTAGGCGATAATACGGTAATGGCTATGTCCTACTATCCAAATGAAGCAAACCCTTTATGGGGTCAATATTCAACCAAAGCAGTAGCACACACTGTTGATTTTTATTCAAAGTATACATTTGATTATCCATATCCTGTTGCCATTTCAGCTCATATTGATCGAATGGGAATGGAGTATCCAATGGTTTCATTTAATGGATATCGACCAGAAGAAGATGGGACATATTCTGAAAGAACAAAAAGAGGATTAATTGGAGTAATTATACATGAGGTTGGACACTTTTGGTTTCCAATGATTGTTAATTCAGATGAAAGACAGTGGACATGGATGGACGAAGGTCTTAATTCCTTTTTGGATGATTTGGCAGGAAGGGCATGGGATTCAGAGTTGTTTCATCCTAGAAATAACCAAGACTATATCGTGCGATATATGCGAGGAGATAAATCCAACATAATGCCGATAATGACAAATTCAGAATCCATTTATCAGTTTGGTGCAAACGCTTACGGTAAACCTACAGTTGCTTTGAATATTCTAAGAGATACAATTATGGGAAGGGAATTATTTGATTTTGCGTTTAAAGAATATTCAAAAACTTGGA
>JAYPYG010000011.1:25007-27796 GCA_038280095.1 Fidelibacterota bacterium
ATTATGGGAAGGGAATTATTTGATTTTGCGTTTAAAGAATATTCAAAAACTTGGATGTTCAAGCACCCAACACCATCTGACTTTTTCCGAATTATGGAAAATGCTTCTGGAGTAGATTTAGATTGGTTCTGGAGAGGATGGTTTTTCACTAATGATCATGTCGATTTATCTATAGAGGAAGTAGAATGGTTCCAGTTAGAGATCGATCCAACTAAAAAAAGAGCAGCAGAAAAGAAAGATAAAGAAGGTAAAAAATACTATGCTGCAATGTTGGATGAGAAAGACATAAAGCAAACAGTTACAGATAGAGATCCAAAAACAAGAGACTTTTACGATTCATACGACGAGTTTGCCGATATAACAGATGCAAGTGAGCGTAGAAAGTATGAAACAATGCTTAATGATGCTGATCTTTCGGATGAGATGAAAGATAAAATCATGGAAAAAATGAGCGGTAAAAGTCAGTATGAAGAATTGCTAGATTCACTTTCAGATAATGAAAGAATGTTAGCTAAGAGAAATGATCATTTTTATAAGATTAAATTCAAAAATATTGGTGGACTTGTAATGCCATTAATTATTGAAATGACATTTGAAGATGGTACTACTGATGTTGTTAGAATCCCTGTAGAAATTTGGAGATTTAATAGACCTGAAGTTTCGAAAGTATTCAAGACTGAAAAGAAAGTAGTGAGCTTTACTTTAGACCCATTCAGAGAAACTGCAGATACATTTAGAGACAATAATCATTGGCCTCCAAAAAATGAACCAACATTATTTGATGTATATAAATATGATAGCAGTTCATGGTATGGTGGATCAAATCCAATGCAGAGAGCAAAAAAGCAAGAATCTAAGTAGAACGTTAAGAATTAAGTAAGATGTATAAATTTTTTATACAATTAATTTTGTTGAGTTCAACTGTATTTGCTCATCAGTTTTTTCTGACTACAACTGAAGTACGATTAAGCAGCAATGAAAAGAGTCTAGAAGTCACAATTCAAACCTTTTCCCACGATGTTGAGGCATTGTTAAAGTTAGCAGATTTTAATTTAGCAAACTTCGGTTCAGAAAGAGAGAATTCTAAAATTGATGATTTTTTAATTGATTACCTTTCTGATAACTTTATTATTCAGGATCACTATTGGAAATATTTGGGTAAAAAGGTCGATGGAGACTTTACTTTATTTTTTTTAGAAATTGAAAAATTTAATACGCCTTCTAGCGTTGCTGTAATGAATACAATTTTTATGGATATGTATGAGAAGCAGCAAAATATTATGAATGTGTATGGAAAGTCAACGGTTCAATCCTCTACAATGACAATTGATGAGCCAGCATTTAAGTTTGAACTCTAGCAGTTTCTTGATTGCCAACATACCAGATATATATTCCGCTGAGCATCATAGCTATACATAGAAGTTGCCCCATGCTTAAATCAAAAAGAATAAATCCTAAATGAGCATCTGGTTCTCTAAAATATTCAATGAAAAATCGTACCATTCCATAACCAAACACATACGTACCACTATTAAATCCAAGTTTATTATGTTTGTTAAATGAGTTAATTACATAATAAAGAATAATCCCTTCAAATAACGCTTCATACAATTGGGATGGGTGGCGCAATACATTATCTCCTGCATTTGGGAAATACATTCCTATAGATGCTTCAGTGGTCCTTCCGTACAGTTCTCCATTAATAAAGTTTCCAATTCTACCAAAAAAATAGCCCAGAGGAATAGCAGCAGTCAAAAAGTCTGCTAATTCAAATAAATGTAATTTTACTTTTCTGCTAAAAAGCAATATTGCAGTTACTACCCCAATAACGCCTCCATGGTAGGACATACCTGCAATTCCAGTAAATACCCAATTACCATTATAATATTTGAAAGGAAGAAGAATTTCTAATGGATTAGAAAGATAATATTCAAAATTATAAAAAATCACATATCCAAATCTTGCTCCAATTAATAATCCAATGAAACACCAAGATAACAAATCTTCAAATTGCTCTAGGTTAATTTTATTAAACTTATTTTGCTTAATTTTTTTGCTGCAAAGAATATATACTACACCAAAAGCAACAAGATACATTGTTGAGTACCAATAAATAGTTAAGGGGCCAATTGAAATTAGTACCGGATCCATTTTTGAGGGTAAAGTTTGCCACCATGATATGAAATCCATATAGAAAGATACAAAAAATACTTTGTAACCTAAAAAAAATTATATAACCTCGAATACAAACTATGATTTTATCAGGAAAAGAAATTCTTAAACGTAAAAATCAAGATATCATCATTGAACCTTTCAATGAAAATCAGATCAATCCTAATAGTTATAACTTAAGGCTCCACAATGAATTAATGGTTTACGAAAACAGTCCTCTAGATATGAAAGAGGATAATACTGCTAAGAAAATTATTATACCAGAGGATGGATTATTACTTGAAAGCAGAAAGTTATATTTAGGAAGGACTATAGAATATACTGAGACACATAATTTAGTACCAATGCTTGAAGGAAGATCATCTGTTGGTAGGTTAGGACTCTTTGTTCATGTAACAGCAGGATTTGGTGATGTTGGGTTTAAAGGTTATTGGACTTTAGAGATTTTTTGTGTTCAACCAATTAAAATTTATCCTTCTGTTGAAATTTGTCAAATTTTTTATCACTCCGTTGAAGGTGAAGTAGATCCTTATAAGAGTGGAAAATATCAAGGAAATAAAGATATTCAAACTAGTATGCTCTATAAAGACTTCAAAAAAGATGAATAAAATTTTTAT
>JAYPYG010000048.1:0-4861 GCA_038280095.1 Fidelibacterota bacterium
CTGCTGTAGCTGCATACATGGCTGGAGTAGTTGGCTCTTCAAACAATCCAATTTCTGGGGTAACTATTGCAACGATATTGTTCAGCTCACTATTGATTATTAGTTTTTTTGATGTTGACTCATCTAAAGGAGCAGCAGCAGCAATTCTAATTGGAGCAGTAGTTTGTTGTGCAGCAGCGATTGGTGGAGATAACCTTCAGGACCTAAAAACTGGAAATATTGTTGGAGCAACACCATGGAAACAGCAACTAATGCAACTTGTTGGTGTAAGCAGTGCTGCTTTAACTCTTGGAATAGTTTTAACTCTACTACATGAAGCATATGGTATTGGTAGCTCAGAATTACCAGCGCCACAAGCTGTCTTGATGACCAATGTAGCAAACGGGGTATTTTCTGGAAATTTAGAGTGGGGGATGATTTATGCGGGAGCAATTTTAGGAATATTTATTATTCTTCTTGACCAATACCAAGCCAGAAGAAATGCAGAATTCAGATTCCCTATACTTGTTGTTGCGATTGGAATTTACCTTCCTGTAGAACTTACTCTACCAATTTTCATTGGAGGAATGTTAAATCACTTCGCTAGTAAAACTGCTTCTGAAGATGGAAAAAATAATGGACTTCTAATGGCTTCAGGATTAATAACTGGAGAAGCACTCATGGCTATCTTTATTGCAGTTCCTCTGTTCTTTGATAAAAACTACTGGCCAAGCTTATCTTTACCTGCCCCAATGGATGATCTTGTTGGTCTTGCTATAATCATTATAATTCTTTACAGATTATTCTTGGTGGCTAAAAAATAGCTAGAAACCACTGATAGTAAATTTAGTCTTATTCTTAAGTTTCTTGCTTTGATTAAGAGCTTTTTCAAAAGAATTGAAATGATTGCTTCTTACATAATAAATCATTTTACCATTTTTAAAAACTTGGTCAATTTGGATATTATTAATTTTTTCTTCTGAAAGCGCATCTTTCAATTTTGTTGCATTTTCAATTGAAGAAAATGCTCCAAATTGAATGAACCACACTCTATTGGTTGATTTTTTTGATGTATTTTTTTTGACTTTATTAGTTGATAATAATTTTTGATAAACTTTTAATGAATCAGATTTCCCTGCTGCATCCAAAGACTTATATAATAGATCTTTAGACGACTGACTTAAAAGATGAGTTGGTGCATTAAGATTAAATTCTTTTAATATATTAGAGGATGTGATATAGGAACCGGTCGCATAAAACATTTCAGCTTTCTTAAGCTTTGAAAGCCATACATAATCCGAGTCTTCATTTGTATTGATGATGCGTTGATAAATTTCCAGTGCCTCATTTGCATTAGTTAGTTTGGTGGCTCTTTCATACTCCAGGGCCAAATCTTTGCCTTGAGCAAATACACCACTCGATATTGCGATAAATAAAAAAAGGTTATTTAATAATTTCATCTTTAATCATTTCGTTACATAATGAAGAAATAGATTTTCTTACTTCAAAACTTTCAGATTCTAATTTTATTTTGTTTAATCTAATTGAGTGACATGAATGATTACTTTTCATAAATCTATCAACTAAATCATTGGCATCAGCAACTTCATTTTTTTCTAAAAGAATATCTACTAGTCTATTTAAAGCAAAACCGTCAAAGCTATTTTCTAATAATTCTTTATACAGATTTTCAACTTCATCATACTGTTGATTATCAAATAATATATTTTCTATTTTATTATAAGCCATTGTTCTTTGTGATGGTTTATGTTTAGCATATAGCTTGTAATATAAAATTGCTTTATCTGCATTATCTTTATTATGATTGGCAAGTTCTAAGGCTGACTCTGGATAAATATTTTCAGCAGCTGCACTTTTTTCAAGATAATGTACATAATTTTTGATTTTATCTTTTGACTTATAATCCATGGCAATGTAGTAATTCAACATAGATTCATCATTTTTTTTATGATGGATATCTACTTTCATTAACTTTTTTTCATGCTTCAAGGCTTCCTTCCAATTTTTATTTTCCGTAGCAATATCTTTAAGCTTTAATAAAGCCCATTTATTTGATGAATCCATATTTAATATGTTATTTAGCTCTTCTTCAGCTCTAGAAATATTACCATTTTTAATAAAATCTTTTGAAAGAGCAGTATGTGCTTCAATTTTTTTTGATTGTGAAATATGTGGCCTTAGAATCACAGTTTGATGAATTTTTATTGCTTGATTAACATCTTTTTCTCTTACAAGATCTCCAAGCAACAAGAAAGCATCAATATTGTTTGAATCCTTTGAAATAATTTCTCTTAAAAGATGATAAGCCTTATCCTTTTCTCCGTTAACTAAAGCTTTAAGTGCATTATTAAAAGCTTCAGCATCAGTAGGAATATTTTTAGATCGATTACTAACTAATAAGAAAATTATTAAAGATAAAACTACAACGATGATTATGAAAATTTGCAGATTGCTTAAAGCAGAAAATTCCAAAGAATTACTCCTTATCGGAAAAACTAAATTCTTCGCCAACAGCTACATTTCTAAGACCATCGAGCTCTTCTGAAATTTCTTTATTTGATTTAACTAACTTTGAAATTTCAGATCTATATGAAAAGACAGATTTGAGAGAAATTATATAACCAATAATTACACCAATCATAATAAAGCCAATAAACGCAAGATATCCGGGAATATCGTAACCATTATCTCTAAAAAAGTAAATAGTTATACTTTCACTATTCTTGTCAAACAACAAGAAAGTTCCGGCCAATATAGCTAATAATAATAAAACTCTAATAACTCTAAACATTATGCTCCTGTAATCTCTTTACCGTGCAATATTACACCTGTTGCGTCAGATATTTCAACAGGTACGATATCTTTGATATTACTATTATTTTTCTCAATTATCACCCATTCATTGGAATCAGTTCTACCAGCCCAATGCAAATTAGATTTTTTACTTTCTTTTTCAATTAATACTTGCTGGAAAGTTCCTACCATGTTTTGATTAAGTTCCAACGTATGTTTTCTTTGAAGAATTAACATTTCATCAAGGCGAGATTTTTTAATTTCCTCAGAAATATGATCTGAAAATTGTTCAGCTTTTGTATAGGGTCTTGGTGAATATTTAAATGTAAATGCAGAATTAAATTTTATTGCTTCCATTAAATCTAAAGTTTCTCTGAACTGTTCATCTGTTTCACCTGGAAAACCAACAATAATATCTGTTGAAAGACCACAATTTGGCATGATTTCTCTAATCTTCATTGCCATATCATAAAAATGCTCTCTGGTGTAAGTTCGATTCATTCTCTTTAGCACTTCGTTTGATCCAGATTGCATGGGAAAATGAACATAATTACAAATATTTTTTCTTGATGCCATCACTTCAAGTAATTCTACATTAATGTCCTGAGGATGTGGTGAAGTATACCTAATTCTTTTCACACCATTTATATCTGATACTGCCAATAATAAATCTGAAAAAGATTTACCTTCAAAATTGTAAGAGTTAACATTTTGACCAAGAAGAGTAATTTCAACAAAGCCTTGATCAACAGCTTTTTTTACCTCCTCAACAACACTTTCTACGCTTCTACTACGCTCTCTTCCTCTAGTAAAAGGAACTATGCAAAATGAACAAAATTTATCACATCCTCGCATAATCGAAACCCAGGCATTAAACGTATCTCCTCTACTAGGAAAAAGATTTTCATATACCTCATATCTTGAAAGCTTTGTATCAACAATACTCTTATTATCTTTGACATGTCTATTAATTAAATCAGGAATTTTTCTGTAAGAATCAGGGCCAAGAATAATGTCTACATAAGGTTTATTTTTTAGTAAATCATCTTTTAAGTTCTGAGCCATACAACCTAATACACCAATTATCAAGTGAGGCTTATTAAGTTTTATTTTATGAAGATTACCAAGCTTTGAATGTACTTTAGTTTCAGCATTTTCTCTTATAGCGCATGTATTTAAAAAAATTGCATCTGCTTCGTCATAATTAGCAGTTTTTTCAAGACCAAGATTTGTCAAAATACCTTCGACAAGTTCTGAATCTGCAACGTTCATTTGGCAGCCATAAGTTTCTAAGGCGAATTTTTTAATTACTGAGGATTCCATTAATCAATATAGCCTGTAAAAAAATATTTTAGCGGATCTACTGTTTTATTATTCTTGTGAACTTCATAGTGTAAATGGAATCCAGCAGCTCTTCCGCTATTTCCAGATTTTCCAATTTTATCTCCACGTTTAACTTTTTGACCCTTTTTGACGTTAATTTTCCAAAGATGAGCATATACGGTTTCATACCCATAACCATGATCAATTTTAATATATCTACCCCATCCTGAATCATACTGTGCTTTAGTGACTACTCCATCACCGGTTGCGACAACATCTGTATTAAGATTAACTGGAAAATCAAGACCGGAATGCATTCTTCTTTTTCCATCAATCGGGTCTGTTCTGTATCCATATTTTGAACCTATATATCCCTTAACAGGAGAGATGGAAGGAATGTGTCTATACATAGTTTCATTTGATTTAATCTTATTGAAAATGGTATTATAGCTATCCTTCTGGATATTTATAGCAAAAGCTAATGAATCAACTCTATCTTTAAGCAACATAATCGCACTATCATCAACTTCATCAATGAGTATTTCCTTTTCCGCTGAACCACCAACGCCTTGAACTTTAACATCATCGCTTAATGGTGCTAAAGTAGCATAAGTTCTTAATTCTGAATCTTTTTCTTCAATTAACTTTAACTCTTCTTCAAGTTGTGTAATTTTATTCAACAATTCTTGAGAAACTTCTGAATATTTTTCATCCGTTTCTTCTAGCTTAATCTTGTAATACTCAT
>JAYPYG010000049.1:0-4531 GCA_038280095.1 Fidelibacterota bacterium
TTGGACTTATATTTTTCCATTATAACAAAAGCATAAGTATACAAGGTGTTGTGCTTACCATAATTTTCATCATTCAATGCCCAAGGCTCCATGGTAAGTTCTTCTAATGGAATCCCAATAATGTAGCCAATAATTTCGTTTTGATATCTTGCAATAAAAGGAAGGGATTTTTCAGTATTAAAGTATTTTTCAATTGAAGCTTTTGTGAAGACTGCTTGCTTACCGTATTCTTTAGCAAGGTGTAATGATATTTCAATCAGTTTTGGATAATCAGCTTTACCGATTTTCTCAATTTTTTCTATTTGGAAAACATTTGTTGAAGCAATAATTCGAGTTTCTGATTTTCCAGTAGATGTTTCCATATTCCAATATTAAAAATTTTTAATTCTAGTATGAAGCCATTTGTTTGCTATGATAGAATATCTTAAATTTCTTCGTGCTTTCATTCATCGATAAACTAAAAACAAACATTTCTGATAAAAATTCAAATCTTTGTGTTGGAATTGATATTGATAAAAAATATTTCAATGATAATGTATCCTTAGATGAAATGATGGATTATTCGATGATGGTTGTAGATGCTACTAGCGATCTTGCAGCAGCATATAAACCAAACCTCGCTTTTTTTGAAGAATGGGGTTCAAAAGGTTATTATTGGCTCGAAAATTTAATGAAACATATTGGTAATGATCATGTTGTTATAGCTGATGCAAAAAGAGGGGATATAGGAAATACTGGCTTACATTATGCTAATGCATTTTTTAATCATTTTAATTGCGATGCTATTACTGTAAGTCCTTATATGGGAGAAGAATCAATTGAACCATTTATTTCAAATGCATCTAAGGGTGCTTATGTATTATGTAGAACATCAAATAAATCTTCAACCTTTATTCAAGAAGATATTTTTTCAAAAGTAATTTCTTTATGTGAAGCATTAAATAATCAGCAAAATATTGGTCTTGTAGTAGGGGCAACTAATAATGATGCACTAATGGAAGTTAGAAATTCAACAGATTTACCTTTTTTAATTCCTGGGATTGGAGCACAAGGAGGAGATTTGCAAAGCGTTCTTAGAATTAATGAGAAGAATATGGATACGACCTTAATAAATGTATCTAGAGGAATTATTTTCTCTGGAAATAAAGATCACGATTCAATTCGTAATTCCGCTAAACAGTATTTAAATCAACTAAGAGGACTAAATGGATAAAGATTTCATAAAAATATTTGAAGAAACCCAAGCACTTATGCATGGCCACTTTATTTTATCATCTGGTCTTCATAGTGATACATACTTTCAATGTGCAAAAGTTTTACAGTATCCAAAGTATCTGTCTATGTTTGGTGAAATATTATCAAATCACTTTTCTCATTTAGATATTGATAAAGTTATTTCTCCTGCAATTGGGGGGATTGTTTTAGGTACGGAAGTTGGAAGGCAACTAAATAAAAAGACAATATTTTCTGAACGATCTGATGGAAAGATGAAGTTGAGAAGAGGATTTAACATCAATGAAAATGAGAAAATTCTAATTATTGAAGATGTGCTTAGTACTGGTGGTTCAATTAAAGAAGTCATTGATCTTATTGCTCAATTTAAAGGAAATGTTGTCGGAGTTGGAGTGATTGTTGATAGAAGCCTTTCTCCAGTGTTCATTCATGATAACTTTTTTTCAATTACTTCTCAAAAAGCTAAAATTTTTGATAAAGATAATATTCCGAGTGAACTACAAGAAATACCTGCAATAAAGCCAGGAAGCAATGTATAAGAGTTTAAAAATTGGATTAGCATTAGGCGGCGGTGGAGCAAGAGGTGCATGCCATATCGGAGTATTGAAAGTTCTTGAAGCAAATGGTATTGTTCCTGATATCGTTGCAGGAACAAGCGCTGGCTCGATGATTGGAGCTATGTATGCTTCTTATCATAATGCGAAAGTGGTTGAATCAAAATATCTTGAACACATACAAAGTGAAAATTTTAATGAGTTAGGATTTAGATATATTGCTAATTCAGAGGAAGATGAATCTATTTTTTCTCAAATAATGAAGCAAATCAAAAATCAATATGTCTTGATGGTAAGTTCAAATAGAAAATCAATTGTCAAGAATGAGAGATTAGCAAAAGCAGCAGAAATTCTTTTTGGAAGTAAACAATTTAGTGATTTAAAGATACCTTTATTGGTTACAACTACAGACTTGATGTCTGGAAACTCAATCATATATAAATCTGGTAATTTAATTGATGCAGTAGTGCAAAGTTCATCAATTCCTGGTTTTATAGAGCCAACATTTAAAGATAAGCGTATGCTTGTTGATGGTGGAGTTGCTTTACCGACTCCGGTAACCCCGCTTATCGATAATTGCGACTTTATCATTGCAGTAAATATTACTAGAGGAGTAGATAATCAACCTGAGCCATCAAACATTGTTGAGATTTCTACAAGATCACGAGATGTATCAGTATCACATCTAAATTCATTTTTGTTAAGTAAAGCAAATTTTGTAATTAAGCCAAAGCATGACAATCTCCATTGGTCTGCTTTTGACCAGACTGAACAGTTCATTGAATCTGGTGAAGTAGCAGCTAATTCATCTATTGAAAATCTTTTGGAAGAGCTTGAAAGTGCTATAAATGTTCCACTTGAAACAAAAAAAGAAACTTTTTGGACAAGAATTAAGAAAAGATTATTTTCATAGCCCAATATGAAGAAGTTTTTTTTAACATTATCATTCTTGAATATTCTTTGGGCTCAGTTTAGCGATCCAGCCCAATTTACTGTTAATATTGACGATGTAAATCAAGGTGAAGTTGCGATTATTGATGTAAACGCTGAACTTGATTTTACATGGAGGATTTATGCGGTATATGATGTACCCGAAGGTCCATCCTCTACAAAATTTATTATTGAATCAGATATTGTTAATAAGTCTGGAAGAGTCATTGAGCCTGAGCCAATAGAAAAATTTGATGAAGGGTTTGGGAATATTACTAAATATCATGAAGGTACTCCTCAATTTAGTATTCCATTAGAATTAAAAGATGATTTGCCAAATGGTACCTACAATGTAGACGTAATTATTGACTACCAGGTTTGTAATAATAGCTTATGTTATCCGCCTAACCAAATTACCAAAACAGCAACTTTTGATATTAAATCAGGTCCCATAAGATCTGATTTTGTTTTTGAAAATTTTGATTTTGATAAAGACTCTATACTAGCTATTGCTGATAATAATATAAGTTCATTTCTTGTTCTTGCTATGAGTATGGGCTTTCTTGCTCTTTTGACTCCATGTGTTTTCCCTATGATTCCAATCACCATTTCATTTTTTATGCATAGAAGTGAGAATACTAATTCTTCTCCAGTAAAAAGTGCTACTGTTTATATGTTAGGCATTGTTCTAACATTTACTTTTTTAGGAATGATGTTAGCAATTCTATTAGGAGCATCTGGTGCAAATCAGCTTGCTGCAAATCCAATAGTAAATTTGTTTATAGCATTTTTATTTATTTATTTTGCAATGTCTCTATTTGGATTTTATGAAATTGAGATACCTGAATCATTAAGAAGACTTTCATTGCAAAAGGAAAATTCGGAAGGTTATGTCGGTATTTTATTTATGGCTTTAACTTTTACCTTAACTTCATTTACCTGTACTGTTCAATTTATGGGATTAATATTGGTTGCGGCCTCACAAGGGGAATGGTTTTGGCCAATAATTGGGATGTTGATTTTTAGTTTAGCGTTTGCTTCTCCATTTTTCTTTTTAGCCCTCTTTCCACATTATTTAACAAAATTACCTCAGTCTGGTGGATGGCTAAATTCTGTAAAAGTAGTAATGGGTTTCTTAGAACTTGCAGCTGCTTTCAAATTCATCAGCAATACTGACTTGGTTTGGAATTGGAACATTTTTACTTATGAAGTTGTTTTGTATTTATGGGCATTAATAATGCTATTAACCGGCTTATATATTTTTGGATTAATAAAGTTTAAAAATGATTCGCCAGTTACTTTTTCAATTCAAAGATCATTGTTTGCTCTTGCTTTCATATTCTTTGGAACTTATCTAGCAGCTGGAAATCATGGTTATGATATTAATGGTAATATCAAATCATATTTACCTCCCAAAAAATATCAATCCAATCTTGTTTGGAATAATAATTTAGATGATGCATTTATAATTGCTGCAGAGCAGAATAAAAATATCTTTATTGATTTTACAGGTGTTACATGTACAAACTGTAGATGGATGGAAACAAATATATTTAGCATTAATTCAGTCGAAGAAATAATGTCCGAATATGTCCTTGTTAGTTTATATACCGATGCAGGAGAAGGATATTTAGAGAAAAGAGAGTATCAAATCAATCGATTTGAAACTGCTGCTCTACCTTATTATGTAATTTTAGACAGTAATGATAAGGTATTATCAGAGTTTCCTGGTCTAACAAGAAACGTTGAAGAGTTTAAGGATTTTTTAAAAACAGGATTAAATAATTAAGGAACTTTATGGTGATTAAATCATT
>JAYPYG010000050.1:0-4490 GCA_038280095.1 Fidelibacterota bacterium
CATGCTTTGTGGTAGTGCCATCAAAAGGAATTAGCATTTCAGCATCAAGCCTTATAGGGACCTTTGAGCTAGGTCTCCAACCAATATTTCCTTCTTTATCAGCATATGTCCAATTCTGACCTGGAGCACCAAACATTTTAGAAGCCTCAGAAAACTCCTCCCAATTAGATGCTCGAGCTAGCATAAACAATGCTGTAGTCTCATCAAAGGCATCGTATTCAGTCCATTGAAATGAAATAGCCTTATTTAGAGCTTTAGCGTCTCTGTGTATCTTACTAATAATTGGACCTCTGTGAGTCGAACGAATAGTAATTTTTCTTACATCTCCAGACTTTAAAGTGATTTCTTCTTGTTCAATTAATAAATCTCTCCATTCACCGTCAACATAATATTGTGTTTGATCTTCATTCAATGATTCGATATAAAAATCCATATCATCAGTCATCACATTAGTAAAACCCCATCCGATATGCTCGTTATGTCCAATAACTGGTAATGGAAATCCATACAGACCATAACCACCAAAATTAAAGTTGTCACTTTTGAGCCTTATTTCATACCACCATGGTGGCTGATTATAGGCTAAGTGAGGATCATTTGCTAAAAGTGGTTGTCCAGAAACTGTTTTAGATCCTGACACAGCCCATGCATTAGAACCATAGCCATCTCTATCTGTTTTTAATAGGTTTCTTAAATTCTTCGTATCACTTGCAAATTGCTGATAACTTTTAAGAAGAATGTCATTGGAAGCTATAGTCACATAATCTTCTTTATATGATGGCAATACTTCTGCTAAATAATCAGGGCCAAGCTGCTCATTTATCGCTCCAAAAAAGAGCTCTGAGTCCCATCCGCCTTGTAATTCCCAAGCCATCATTGTACTTAAAGCAATGATATCCAGTGGTTCAAAAACAGGTAATTCTTTTATCTGCAATAACTTGAATTCTAACGGATATTCATTAGGACTTAAATTTTGGACATAAGCATTTATTCCATAACATGTGTCTTCCAAATGCTTCATGATATCAGGAGATACTTTATCTAATGTCTTCTTTGCAGTTTTTTCAAAGCCTAAGGTTCTTAAAAAGCGATCTTCAGCAAATAATGTGTCATTAACCACTAGGCTTAATTGCCCCTTATATGCATATTTCATAAAAGCCATTTGAAAAAGTCTATCTCTTGCTCCAATGTAACCAGCAACCTTAAACATATCAGAATCGTTTTCAGCAAAGACGCTAGGAACGCCATAATCATCAAATAATACCTCGACATCATTTGATAATGATAGCTCAGTATTAATACCAGAGTATGAAACTTCAACTGGCCTTAAAAATGCATTAATAGCATAATTAATAATTATAAATGAGACAATTATTAGAAGTAGAATTTTGGTACGTATTCCCATTACAAAAACTAAGGAAAAAAATTACTTTTTTAGAGAGTTTTTTTTAAAAAAATTACTTAATAAGATTGTTTTTAAAAAAATCTGCAGCAAATTTAAATGATTTTTCACGCGCATTATCATTTCCGCCCATTGTTGGCCCTCTTCCAGCACAGGTTAATAATGCTAATTTTTGCATGGTGGGAGAATTAATTGGGATTTTCCAGAATTCACTTAAAAATAACTCACCTTGATCATTCATTGGAAAAAAGCAATCTCCAAGCGTATATCCATTCTCCATTGTTGTTAATTCCATTTCTCTATCAAAAGAGTGGTGAGCATCTTCATAAATGGTAATATCTATATTGTGTGGTAACCCACTTTCGTTCAATTTATCAAGAAGATTTGTACATGCTGAAGCAGGTACCCAATCATCCAATTCACCAATTAAAATATGCACTGGTGCTTGACTAAAAATCATAGATTCATCAGGAAAAGGATATGCTAAACACCCAGGATAGATTGGTAAATGAGCAGCAAATCTAAATTCTCCATTATTGATAGCATTAATTAAAGGCATCCAGGCAGAATAAAGCGACACAGTACCTCCTAAACTCCATCCTGTTATTCCAACATTATTTTTATCAATATTTGGATGTACAGACAATGTTTCAAGTGCAAGATAACTATCAAGAATCATCATTGCTGAGGTGACTTCTACCTGACTACCAACTGTAGACTGAACATCTCTACTATCAAAACTTTGCAATTGAAACGTAGCAAACCCTAATGAACGATACATTTCTAAATATTTTAAATGATGTGGACCCCAGTTTAAGCTTCCAGCAACCCCAACAATTAGGGGGTATTTTTTTTCTGCATCAAAATCTGCTGGAAATCCTAAGATTCCAGTAACAGTTTGTGTTTCTTGATTATCAAGATCAGTAATTATCTCTTCAAAAGAAAATGGATTTCTACTCTCAAAAACAATAGTTTCATTTAACGTTTCCTGTGCTATAATCTGAGAACAAATTAATAGTAATAATATTTTTTTCATGATTTCTCCAATAATTGTAAATATGATTTAAATAGCAATCCACCTCCACCGCTATAACCAACAAGCTCTCCATTACTTCCAACTATTCTGTGGCAAGGTATGATAATTGGGATTTTATTTGAACCACTCACTCTTCCAACTGCTCTAGCAGATTTAGGTTCTTTAATTTTTTCAGCAACCTGTTTATAACTATTTGTTTTTCCGTATGGAATTTTGGACATTTCCTTAAAAACTTTTAATGAAAACTCTGAACCTTCAATGTGAACTGGAATATCAAATTTTTTCAGCTTTCTAGCAAAATAAGCATTCAATTGATTTTGTACCTCTTTAGCAAATTTTGAAGAACTATTTTTATTGATTTTTAAAGATAATTGCCTTTCCATTAAATCATTTTTTTCCTCTGAAAATGATAAGTCAAAAAGCCTATTGTCATTAAATAAAATTCGAAAATAAAAATGGATATTATTGACCTGGAATATTTTTTGATTCATGACCAAAAATTAATATCATCATGGATTTGTACTGTTTGAACTCTCATTTTTTTGTACCACTGTTTTCCATGTTTCTTTGCTTCGATGTGTAAAAAATTTTTCCTCCAAATATCTATGCTTTCTAAATCTTTCCAATATGATATGAATGTGTTTTCATTTCCGTCACCAAATTTATCATAACCTAGATACCCAGGAATATCTACCACTGCATCAATGGTTTTTTGATCCATATCAGCATACCCCTCTAAATCATTGCTTAGTTGATATGAGAATATTACAGCATAACAACCTTTAACATCTTTAGGGATTTTATGTAAATCTTTCATAAATCGTTAATAGTTAAAGCTTAACTGCTGTACCATAAATGAAAATTTCAGACGCTCCTGCTTGTAGCATAGATGTCGTGAATCTTACGCCAACAATTGCATCAGCATTCAATTCTTTAGCTCGATGAATCATTCTATCCATTGCTTGCTGTCTAGACTCTGCCATCAATTTTGAATATTCAGTAATTTCACCACCAACAACATTTCTTAAACCAGCAAGAATATCTTTACCTAAGTGCCTAGCTCTAATTGATTGCCCACTAACAACTCCAAGAACTTGGGAGATAGATTTATTTTCAATTTTGTCTTGAGTAGTTACTATCATTATTTATCAATCTCCTTTGAGTAATAATTATCTTCCTTATTATTTATTCGCTCATTTAGTACTTTAACAAAAAGCATCAGTAATCCACTTACAAATAATAATATCAATAGACCGTCAGGGTAGAAAACCTCTACTTTAGAAAGAGAGAAGTTTATTGCAAGCGCGTAAAAGACAATTAACAAAAAATAACCAAATTTTTCCATACCAAACAATTTAAGTAGTTTATTTAAAAAAACTATAATATTATCAGTTAAAATGGACTCAAAAAAACTATACTCGGTAATAGTAATTTTAATAATTATTTTGTCTTTTTTATCTTATAAATATAATGATGTAAATAAAGATTTAAATAAATATAAAGAGCGCTATAAAGAACTATCAATTTTGTATTTAAATGAAGTGATTGAAGCTCCCAAACTTGAACCACCTTCACCAGAAGATATGAAAATATCGACCATCGATTTTGAAAGCAATGTGCTACAATTCTCAGACCTTGATAATAACATTTTTTCTATTCAAGATTTTAAAGGTAAAAATCTTTTTATCAATTATTGGGCAACCTGGTGTAATCCTTGTTTAGCAGAAATGCCTTATATGGCCGAGCTATATGAAAAATATAAAAATGAAGATGATATTGTATTTTTATATCTTTCAAGAGAGGAATTGAATACTATAAAAAATTATATACCAAAAGATGAGAGCCTTCAAAAACTACCAATATACAAGATTATCACAGATGATGAATTCTTTGCAACCTCAGGTATTCCTACTACTTTCATTATTAATTCAGATGGTAAAGTTATAGTAAAGGATCTTGGAAGTGCTTTTTGGAATGACGAATCTGTCTACAAATTTATTGATAACCTAATTGGTAAAAATGAAATCTAATATTTCAATTAACACAGATGAT
>JAYPYG010000051.1:0-4487 GCA_038280095.1 Fidelibacterota bacterium
TGTAGCAGATTCAGATGAAGGAGATTCAACAATTCTTCCAATTTCAATATCATTACTTTTAACTATGAGAGTGGGAACATATCGAATATCTTTACCTTCTTGCTCATTACTAGGACTAACTTTTTCTCTATCAACTGTGATAATAGTTATTTGATTAAAATCAATTCCAAGCTCAATGAAAATTTTTTCTAATCTTGGCACTTCTCTTCTGCTATCAGCACACCATGTTCCCAAAAAAAGTTCATAACTATATTGATTAGGTTCTGATATGGCGTTTAAAAGCTCAACATCAAGTTCATAATTATCAAATTCATCATTGTACCATTCTGAAAAAGGTTCTTGTTTTAATTCATCAATTAAGACCTCGCCAAGCAACATTGGCTTTCCAGTATTAGGATCTTCAAACATCCCTTCTGGGATGCTTGAAGAAGGATAAAACTTATATGCTAATACAAAGCACGCTAGTGCAATGCAAAGTGAGAATATTTTATTTATCGAGTTCATTATAGTACTTATAGATAAAATAAGTACAAATAATGGTACATGACAAAGTAATTACTGAGCCTTCAATACCAAATACTCCCCCTGATATGATATCAGGAACGTTACCTGTATTCTCATGACTAATCATCTTCCATGAATCAACATTAATTCCACTGATTTCAAAACCGAATAGTCCTTGGAAAAAATTCCATCCAAAGTGAAAAAATGTTGGAAACCATAAATTCTTAGTAAAAGTGTAGCTTATACCTAAAATGAATCCTGCAGCAAATAATTCAGTCATTGGTACCCAGTTACTCCAAACACTTGGATTTCCAGCATGCATCAGAGCAAATAATGCTGAAGAACCAGCAAGCGCAACCCATCTACTAGATGAATCCATCATGCTGTTTAAAATATATCCTCTAAAAATAAGCTCTTCATCAAATGCTGCTAAAAATAACATCATACTAACAAAAAAAACTCCTGGTTTAAAACCAACATAACCTGTAATAGTTATAGCACCCAATAGCCATAATAAAAGGAATAATCCTCCAATGAAAGCTAATGCAAATCCTAATCCTATTAACATTTCGTTTGCTTTATCTTTTACAGACAATCCAATAGATATTAAAGGTTTGCGATCAATAAACTTTGTTGCAAGCCACAAAGCGCAAAAACTTCCCAATACTTGAAAAGCAGTTAAGGTTAACATTACAGGTGAATCAAAACTTACATCAAATAAAGCTTCAACAGCTGTTTGATCAGCCATATCGACCCCTGAAATTGTCATAACTATTAGTGAGCCGATGGTTACTACCATTCCCATTGTTATTAACCACAAAGGCATAAAAATAATTGCTCTTAAAAATCCATTTTGTATTCTTGGTTCCATTTTATTTTCCTTCGTTAATTGGTTTACCATTTTTGTATTTAATTGTCTCATATAATTGGCCTTGATCGTCGAAAAACGATACATCTCCATTTAGATTCCCTCACTTATACTCAACTTGCACATAAATCTGTCCATTTTCATGGTAAAAAGTATATAAACCATCAAATTTTCCGTTACGATAATTTGCCTCTGTTCTTAATGCTCCACTTTCATAAAAATCTTTATATGGTCCGTGATTCATCCTCCCTTTTACAGTGCTGATCATTTTAACTCTCACCTGCTTTTCATCGTAATACTCATTATAGATTCTTTCACCGGTATTTATATTAAAAACATTGGTTTCAAAGCCACCATTTGTTACGGTCTGCCCATAGCTAATAGCTGAAAGACAAATAAGGAAAATTAATTTTTTCATTTTTACTGTTTCTCCATAATAAATATTTCTTCTAAGCTCTTGTTAAAAAAGCGTGTAATTTTGATTGTTAGGGTAAGTGATGGATCAAACTTACCAGTTTCAATTGCATTAATAGTTTGTCTACTAACGTTTAAAGATTCAGCCAAATCCTTCTGACTGATCTTCATTTCATTTCTTAGTTGTTTAATATTATTTTTCATTTTTAATTAATGAATGAATTTTTTATAAAAATAAATTGATCCTATCGCTGATCCAATTAACGCACACAAAAGATACTCCCAAAATGTTAAAACTATTACTACATCATTTGATAAATAGTTTAAAAGATTAAGTGTCAACCCCAAAAAAAAGAATCCTAAAAATCCAGACATAAAGGAAAAATCATGGTGTCGTTGAAAAAGCTCATCTTGTTTTAAGTAAAATTGATACCATGGATATAAAGAATATATTATTAGAATGAATGCTAAAATACTTAAATACTTAATGTTAGGAAAGTCTTGTAAAAGTCTTGGTTCTCCACTATCAATAATTCCATAAATAAATCCTCCAAAAAATGCTGCGAATAAAGATTTAAGAACTAATCTTTTTTCTGACTTTTCTAAGCTAGAATAATCAAACCATAAACCTTTATGTGTTATTTTAGTCATTATTTCTCCTTAATATCTTATAGTAAAAAATTACATAATAGTAAACTAAACTAATTAAAATGTCAAGTACACTTTACAAAAAAGGGAGTTTTTTAAAAATGAGAAATTTTATATTTTTTTTGGTAATTCTTTTCATCTGTGGATGCTCTAAATCAAGTGAAAATATAGATATTGAGCAAAAATATAATATTTATATTAGCAAATTATCTAATGAGCAAATTGAAGAAAATTTAAAGAAAGGTTTAAAACCTATTGCTGTAAAAGATAATATAGATGTTGTAGGTTTTGCTAATACTGCTGGATCAATAGCACTGCAAAATAATTTTCCTGAAAAAAATGCTTTTTTGGCTCAAAAATTAATTGATAACGGCTATTTCATTATTGGAAAAACTAATCTTTCAGAATGGGCTAATTTCCGCTCTTCTTCCTCAACTAGCGGATGGTCTAGTATGGGAGGTCAAACTATCAACCCATATGGAGAAATGCGTACTCCTTGTGGTTCTAGTTCCGGTTCTGGAGTTGTAGTTGCAACTGGACTAGTTGATGTTGCAATTGGTACTGAAACTAATGGTTCTGTAAGCTGCCCTTCTTCTGTTAATGGCATTGTTGGTATAAAGCCAACGGTTGGACTTGTAAGTAGAACTGGAATCATTCCAATATCTGCTACGCAAGATACTGCTGGACCTATGGCTAATTCTGTGACTTCCGCTGCAAATGTATTAGAAGTAATTGCTGGTGTTGATCCAAATGATCCAGCAACTCTAAATATTCCTGATGATTTTAATTTCAATTTCACTGCTAACTTGAATGATTCAAGCCTTGCTGGAAAAAGATTTGGACTTTTACCAACAGGCAGTATGAATTCTGATGGAAAATTAATGTTGAAGAAAATTAGAATGATGCTAGAAGAAGCTGGTGCAGTTGTTGTAGATATTGATGATAAAAGAGAATATCCAGGTCCTGAAGAATTGCTTGTCTTACTATATGAATTTAAAGTTGGTTTGGAGCAATATTTAGCAAGCTCAAATTCAGAATTTAAAACTCTTGATGAATTAATTGCTTTTAACGAAGAAAATAAAGATGAAGTATTAAAACACTTTGATCAAAGCCATTTTTATGACAGCAATGAAACATCTTCACAAAAAGAAGAGTACTTAATTGCTCTTGAGCGTGTTTTACAAACTAGAGATGAAATTGATAGCTTTATTGAGGAATATAACATTGAAGCTCTGGTTGGGTTATCATGGAGCCCAGCTTGGGCAATTAACCATGATGGTGGTGATGATGAGGCGATTGCTGAATATAAATTTTGGGTAAATGGAAGCTATGCAGCAATGGCAGGTTACCCTCATATAACTATCCCTTTTGAATATGTCGATAATCTACCAATCGGTATGTCATTTATTGGTTCAAAATGGGATGATAAAAAACTAATAGAATTTGCTTATGCTGCAGAACAATTAATTCAATTTAAACCTTCACCAAACCTATAATGTTTGAAAGTCTTGAAATAGTTTTAATTGCAATAATTGGTCTGTTCATTCTATCAATAATTCTAATCATTATTAGAGATATCATTAGAGCAATTTTAGATAGATTTAAATAAGAATTATTTCCACTTAATATTACAACCCATTGAAGGGTGTTGATCTGAAGAGATAGTGCTTCCATTTAATAGGTTTGAGCAAGCTTCTCTTAACTCATTGCCAGAAATTTTGATATCATTACCTGGAGATGACTTATCCATTCTTCCTCTGTAAACTAACTTATCATTATTATCATAAAGATAAAATTCTGGAGTACATTCTGCCTTTAAAGCTTTTGCAATATCTTGCGTTTCATCAAATAAGTATGGAAAGGATAAACCAAGTTTTAAAAAAAGTTCTTTCATTTGCTCTGGTCCATCTTGGGGATAATTAATTATATCATTTGAACTGATTGCTACAAAATCGATTTTATCTCCAAAATCACTATTCATTCTTTTCAACTCTTCATGATAATGAATGACATAAGGACAATGATTGCAAATTACCATAATTAATGAGGGCTT
>JAYPYG010000012.1:0-24794 GCA_038280095.1 Fidelibacterota bacterium
TTATTGGAGCAGATAAAGCGTGGCCCAAAGGTGAAAAATGGATGCAGTCTGTCCCTATTACTGTGAAAATTTTACCGCTCATTGAACCACCAAAAACCAAAAATCTATCAGATACGGCTTTCAATAAAGCACTTTCAAAATTAACAAAAGAACTTGAAGAGAAGATTACAAAAGAAGTAAAAAAGTTAGAAAAAAATTCTAGTTCTGATTAATAGTAATAATTGTACCTTCAGAATTTATCGATGCATTGTAGCTCGTAAGAGCTCTTGATGCAGGTCCTCTTTGAACACTTCCATCTAGATTAAAAATTGATCCATGGGAACCACCTTGTTGGCTACAAGGAAGATTGTTGTTGGCTCCATCAAAATTAACAGAAAATCCAGCGTGTGTACAGTTTCTTGATAATGCTCTGACAGAAGAATTACTTGCTCTTATAACTATAAGCCCAAGACTGGTAAAAGTATTATTTCCACTAAGAACAATTCCTGAACCTACAGTTTGAAGCGTTTGATAAATTTTGGTGATATCAATTGTGATAGTTCCAGTTGATGCATCATAGTTGTAGCCCGTATCACCAGAGCCACCACCGTTATTTCCACCGCCTCCAGTGTCTCCACCGCCTCCAGTGTTTCCACCATCTCCAGTGTCTCCACCAGATGATGTAGGAGAACCTCCACCTCCACAAGCTTCAAGTATAAATGCTGAGCCGCCAATCAAGGATAGCGTAGACGCTTTTCTAATGAAATCTCTTCGAGATGGATCTGCTGCTTGCTGATCAAAGCAATTGCAGTCACAGGTTGATTTTTTGGTTTTGTTTTTCATTGCCATTAATGTAATAAAAAAAAATTAATAATAAAATTTGATAGTAATTTTTCTTTATATTGAGAAGTGACTAATATAAAATCATTTAATTTTAGAATATTTGTAATTTTAAATTTATTTTGCACATTGCTATTTTCTCAGTCAATTGTAACACAAGAATCGTATGACTCAAGATTTACGCCACCAGAGATTGGCTTACCTGAAAATATGCCATATATAAAATCTTTTATTTGGGGAGAAGAGGGTGTATTTAGAAAATTAAATATTGGTCCAGAAAGTAGAATTGAAGAGCTTCAATTAAGAAGAAAAATGCTTCAAGCTCATCAATGGTTAGGCATTATAACCTTAGCTGGTTTAGCATATCAATATGACGTTGGAAAAAAACTTTATGATGGAAATGATGCTGATTATTGGGACTCTCATTATGATAAGCATAAGGCTATGGGATATTTCACATATATGACTTATATGTCAACAGCCTCATTATCTATCTTTTCTCCACCTGCACGAAAATATGACAACAATATGAATTCAATTAAGTTTCATAGAAGAATGGCAGCATTACATTTTACTGCAATGATGGCCCAACCCTTTTTAGCAAAAAAAGCAGTTGAGGATGGAAAAAGATATAATGATTTAATGGATGCTCACTTGAAAGCAGGAACGATAGCATTTTTTGCTCTTAGTTTAGATGCATTAGGAATTACTTTTTTTAAATGAAGAAATTTATTTCCATATTATTTTTCCAATGTCTGTTTGCTCAATCATTTGTTGAGTTTGACTTAACCAAAAGTTTTATCTCTTATGACGGTAAACATCCTGCTCATAATTGGACTGGTAAATCGAGAGATATTCAAGGAACTTTTGAGATAAATACACAAGATTTAACACAATCAAAAGTAGACTTATTTGTTCCAGTGTTTAGCTTTGATAGTAAAAATGCTAATCGAGATTCAAATATGCTAGATGTTGTTGAAGAATATTACTACCCATTTGTTAGATTCACTTCTTCTAAAATAAACAAATCAGAAAGCGGATTTGATGTAGTAGGTAATCTTAGTTTTCATGGAATAACAAAAGAATTCACCATTCCAGTAGAGCTAAAAGAAGATAATGAAAATATTATAGTTACATCAGATTTTTCAATTATGCTTACGGATTTTAAAATTAAAAGACCTGCACTATTAACTATTAAAATTCGAAATCAAGTGGATATAAAGGTCTACTTAGTGGGATCTATAGAAAATCAGAAATAACTTTGGTAATTAATTATCCAAAGAGATAAAATGTTTTATTTGGTACCATAACAAGCAAGAAAAAAATCATATGCAGAGATATAATGATACCGAATATAGCTAGCAGTTTTACTGTGTTTTTATCCATATTATCCTTTAAATAAGCGCTTTAATATAGTGATTTCTGGGAATAAAATATGAACTCTTTTTTGATAATCTTCATACTGCGGTCTAGTTCTTAAAATTTTAATTTCAATCCATGGAATACTAGCATACCAAAACATTGCTGTCATAGCTATTGGGGCTAACAAAAAATAGTTCAGACCTGTAAAAGAATATCCAAAAACAAAGATTCCCCACCAAAACATAATTTCACCGTAGTAATTAGGATGTCTGGAATAGTTCCATAGCCCAGTTTCAATAATACCAGTTCCGCTAGGATAAATTTTTCGAAAAGCATGTAGTTGTTTATCACTTATGATTTCTAGTAGTACACCAATTATACATAATCCAAAACCTAGAAAAATTGTCCAATTATAGCTTTGTGAAAAATTTTGGGCCATAGGCATGCAGCAGAAAAAAACAATGAAAGTAGGAAAGAAATGAATCCCGCCAAGATTACCTATAATCTCAAATGAATTTCCGAGATTATTTCTCATGTCAATATATCGCCAATCTTCATGGTGTAATCCATCCCAAGTTTTCATCCAGTTGTAAGTTAGTCTCAGCGACCAAAAAAGAACAGCTGTCATAAGAAGTATAGAGGGAGTATTAATTACATAATTACTTTTAGCTAGCCAAAAAAATGCAATGAATGGAGGAATAACAGACCAGTATGGATCATAAAAAGATGAATTTTTAAAGTATACACTAAATGAGTAAATAACAAATGTAGCAATAATATCAGCTATTAGAATTTGCATCATTGATGACAAATTATAAGAAAATTTTAAAGATATAAAACCTAGAATTACTGCAATAACATATGCAGTTAGAACCGTTAAAAGACCTTTAGTTTTTATTGTCATTGATAAGTGATTTCAATTCAATTTTTTCAAAAGATAAATAAATATATCCTAAAATGATAGTATACAATAGAAATACAGAATGCAATAGGATTGCAGCTGTCTGTGATTGATCAATTTCTATTCCATATAGATTAAGAAAGTAAATAACCGATAAATGATATGTTCCAATTGCAGCAGGAGCTATGGGAAGTGAGGTTACAATACTAGTAATAACCGTAATTCCAATGTATTGTTGAAAAGATAAATCAATATTAACAGACTTCAATAATGTATACATATAAGCCACAAATGAGCACCATAGCATAATGGAGATACCACCAAGTTTAATTTTATTTTTGGATACTAATAAATATCCATCAATAAAATTTTTAGTAATCGAAAATTGTTTTTGCATTTTATTAGCGAGGGAATTGTTACCAAAAATGATGAATGAAGTAATTATGTATAATAGTAAAATTCCAATGGAGAATTCTAATCCTAGGACATTGTTAAATCCAAAAAGAATTAAAAAAATGCTAAATAATCCAACAATCCATAAGTCAATAATTTTTTCAGCTACCAAGCTTCCAACAAGAAAGCTAAACTTTATATTAGTTGAGTTGCTAGATAATAGTTTTGCTCTAGCCAAATCCCCAGCTCTAAATGGAAGTATATTATTCAAGAAATATCCAATATGGGTTGTAGAAATATATTTCCGTAATTCAAGATTTTTAGGTGAATCTAATAAAATCTTCCATCTGAATGATCTTAGTATGAATGTTGTAAAGGTTGCTATAAATGCAGTAAAGATATAAGTCAAATTTGCATTAGATAAAGCACGATAAATATCTTCTATATTTACTTGATTAAATGCAAAGTAGAGACATAGCGTAGCTACGCAGAAAGATAAAATTTTTTTCAAGGATCTTGTTTATCTCTTTGGAATTCCCAATTGACGATTCTTTTTTTCATTTCTTCGCCATTTTCATCAAGATGTTCGCTTGTTTCCATTGGGCTTTGATACTCTAGTGGAACATCTGTATTTACTTGGCAATTGCTCATTAATCCAAGCATGGCAATAAGCATTATTGAAGCAATGATTGTTGGAAAATGTTTACCCATTTAACTTGAAGTCTTTAAAAAAGTTTGTTTTTGTCACAAGATAGAATATTTCCACTAATCCAAATAGTTGGACAAAACCACATATTAAAAACCATCCCTTATGATCATTTCTTGCAGCAAACCATAAAGCTAATAGAGTAAATACAGCTTCCCAGAGTGATATAGCCACAAGTAACGCTGGATTTGCTTGAAGTGTTTCTGCAAAGTTAGTTATGATTTCCATAATACAGTCCTTACGGGTTAAATAATAGAGAGACTAAAAAAACAAATAAAATCACTCCACCAAAAATTCCCCAATAGTATAATCCAAATTCCATGTCGAATATTAAATATTATTATCTGAGTTGAAAAGTATTATATTTCCGCATGGAAAAAAGAACTCCAAATAATACTAAAATAAAGATATATACGACCTCATGGTGCGGTCCTTGCAAAATGGCAAAAAAGCTCTTAACAGAAAAGGGTTTCAATTTTGAAGAAATCGATATTGAAGAACATAATATTTCTCGAGAGGAGATGGCTTCATTGGCAAAAGGACCTACAGTTCCTCAAATTATAATTAATGATCTTCCTATAGGTGGATTTGAAGACTTAATTCAGTTATTTAATACTGAAGTTTTTAAGTGAAACTATATCCAAAGTTCTGAAATTCTGTTTGCAAAATCTTTTTTTGGATTCTCTATCATTTCAACCATTAAATCAATCGACTCATTGTACAATTTTTTTTTCTGCTTTCCACTTCGAATCCACATTTCAATTTCCTCTTTTGTGAATTTTGCGCATACAGTTGCATGTTGCAGTCTTTTTAATGTCATTGCGTTATGTTCTTGTTCAGGCTGTCCTAAAAGAGGTTTGCATAGAATTTTTTTACCTAAGTAAATAGCCTCAGCTGGCAATTGAAATCCAGCATTAGTTAATAAGCCGTTGCAAGCAATTAAATCTTTTTTAAAGTGTTTATTGGAAAAAGGCTTTAATGTAACATTATCAATTTGAACAACTTTATCAACTGAAGCATAGAAAATAAACCTATTACTCTTAATACTATTTAAAATTGAAACCATTTGATCTTGCTGTTCCCAAGGGAGGTAAACAAGGAAAGTATTTTTCTTTGCTCTTACAGCATCTTTATTTTTTAAACTTTCTTCAATAAATGGAGGTAATATAGGTTGATTAAAATGGTGAAAATGGGAAGATATAGTACTATTTATAGGGGTATAAAATCTTAAAAAAAATAAACTAGCAAGCTTCATTTTAAACGATTTAGGTATTTTTTTTAGAAAAGAGTATTGATGTCCAATTCCAATACAATGAATTCCTAGTTTTCTTGCTGCATAGGCTGATATAGGTTCAAAATCGGTTACAACCACATCATATTCTTTTTTGATTTTAAAAACATCTCTCACAAATTGAACGAGGTCAACATTCAATAATGTTCTAAAAAAATTTAATTTTCCTTTTTTGAATACAAAGGTAAAACCTTTCTTAATGATGTATGGTCTAAATTCTTCTAGATCAAAAAAGTCTTCAACATTTCTTCCGCTAAATAGAACAGTAACGTTATGACCTCGCTTTTTTAATTCTGATATTGTGATTCTTGAACGAGATATATGGCCATTTCCAGTTGCATTAACCCCATAGAGAATATTCATATTTTAATTTATGATTTTGTGAAAGTTATTTGAAACTTTTTAGCTTTTAGACAAAATTTTTCTAAGAATTGTGCTGGAGGTATGAGTAGTGTATGGAAAGTAGATTATTTCAACTCCAAATTGAGAGAATTCTTTTTCAATTTTGTTCCATTGATCAGTACCTTTCCAATCATCGCCAACAAACATTTTATCAAATTTTAAATTATTCCAAGCTTCCATTTTATCATAGTTAGTTTGAGGGACTACTTCGTCAACATATTTTACTGCCTCAACTAAATCCATTCGTTCTTGAAATGGTATGAAAGGTTTTTGGTTCTTTGCTGATTCACAAAGTTCGTCGGTAGTAACACCGACAATTAGATGGTCACATTCCAGTCTTGCTCTTTTGAGAATATTTAAGTGTCCTATATGAAATAGGTCAAATACTCCTGTAGTATATCCAATTTTTTTCATTTTTTCCTATTGCGTTACTCAAAATATTTGAGCTTTATATACTAGCAATTTTCTAATAAAAAAGTGACAATTCTTTTACTGGAATTTCCGTCCAGGATTCCTGCAAGTTTCTCTAGATATTCTTTTGTATTATTAGATAATGAAAAATTAGAATCTAAAAGATTTTTAGTTTTAACAATCATTTCATTATATGAATTTGCAGGTTCAGCGATTTGACCATAATCATCATAGTCTTTATCCATCCTTGCTTTAAATCTATAGGAAAAGATTCCTCTATAATTCCATCTGAGTTGTAAGAAGGTACACCATAATACTGGTTTATTTAGCGCAGCAAACTCAATGATTGCACTAGATGCATCGCTAATCATTAAATCAGCAGATTTCAAAAAAGGTAAAAGTGAATAATCATCTACTTTTGCTAGGTATGTGTTATCAAATGATTCCCAATGATGTAGCAACTCTCTTTGTTTGAGATATTTTTGCTTACTCATTGAAAAAAAGTGTGGTTTAATGATAATATTATAATTTTCTAAATCATCAGGAAAATTCTTTGAAAAACGCTCTATACTGCTTGGATAAAAAGTTGGAGCATACAGAATAGTTTTTTTGTTACTATCTAATCCAAGAGTTTTGAAATCAATCCCTTCTTCTTCACCATTAATAATTGGATCCATTTTACAAAAACCAACATTTTGAAAATTATCTTCTGGATACATTTCACACAGCCTTTTAAAGCGATAATCGCTTTCAACAAATCTAACCGTTGTAGGAGTATCTGATTTTGAGTAATAACTCTTTTTGGGGCCTACGCCGTGTCCAAGTTGTGCTGTTTTACTGTGGATATGAATTTTATCTAGTTCTGGAAAGGTATTACCAAGAAATATCCAATCCGGCTTTTCTGATAAGTAAAACTTAAGTGCATAATTTTTATCTTGAACCCATGTAGCAGGTAAGCATTCATCTGCGATAATTTTATTAATTAAATCATCAAATTTTCCATGGTAAAAAATAAATTTTGACTCAAAAATAGTATCTTTCTGAAGTTGTTTAAATACTGGTAAATATTGAGGCAAGTAGTATAGTTCTTGAACGTCAAAAAATATTGTTAGTTTTTTATTCATTTAATTCCAAAATCAGTTTTAGTAATCTTAGTTTCGATTGTTGATTTTCTTATTAATCTATTTTTTGCAACTGCATCTTTATTTTTGTAAGGCCTAGTATGATAAAGATGAAGTACAGTTGTTCTATTTCTTACTTGAAGAGACTTGATACCATTATTATTTAGTCTATACCCAAGCTCACAATCAAGACCTCCATATTCCATTCGTTCATCAAATCCATTTGCTTTGATAATATCAGATTTCCAAGCAGATGAATTATTACCATTAAAAGTTGCTTTAGTTGGAGTCAATCGATCTAAAACATCTGCTAAAAATTGATTTTTTACTAGCTTAAAATAGTTTTTTCCGATTGGTTGTCCTTGTTTTAAAAGATACTTTTTGGTAAAGCAGATTTGAGATTTTATATCTTCAATTTTTAAAGAATTAGATACTTTCTCTGAAATAGGAAAATGACCACCAGAAAGAAAATAATTTTTTTGAGCCAATCTAGAGTGAGTTTCTAAAAAGTGGGAATCAGGAATACAATCACCATCTGAAAACACTAAATAATCATTTGAGGATTTTAGTATTGCAGCATTTAATATTTTACATTTTCTAAACCCATTGTCTTCATGCCAAACATGATAAATTTTTTGGGGAAGTAATTGATCAAATTTTGCAATCATTTCTTTAGTTTCATTTGAAGACCCATCATCTGCAATAATGATTTCAAAATCATTAAAAGTTTGAAAGCAGTATCCAGTAAGCACTTTTTCTAAAAAATGAGGCTTATTATATGTTGATATGATAACAGATATTGATGGCATCGAATAAATTATTTAGAGGCAATCTTATAAGCCATTTTTTTTTAAATTAAATCCTCATGAGTGTAAAGATTAAAAAACAATGTATTGTGTTGCTTAGCGGTGGTCTTGATTCTGCTACTGTTTTAAACATTGCTTTAGAAAATTATGACGTGACAGCGCTTATATTTGATTATGGACAAAGACATAAGTTTGAAATTTCAGCAGCAAAGAAAATTGCTGAAATAGCAGATATACCTATTAAATTAATTACAATTGATTTAGGGCAATTTGGAAATTCTGCTCTTACTGATAATATCGAAGTGCCTAAGAATCAATATATTGGAAAAGAAATTCCAATAACATATGTTCCAGTTAGAAATACAATATTCCTTTCTTATGCGCTAGCTTACGCTGAAGTAAATAATATTTTTGATATATTCATCGGTGTAAATGCATTGGATTACAGCGGCTATCCAGACTGTAGGCCTGAGTTTATTGAAGCTTTTGAAAAGATGGCAAATGAGGGAACTAAATTTGCACAAGGAAATGATAAAATAAAAATTCATACTCCATTAATTAATTTAACAAAAGCAGAAATAATATTAGCAGGGACCAAATTGAATGTTGATTACAAGCTAACTCACTCATGTTATGATCCATCTATAGATGGGTTATCTTGCGGAGAGTGTGATGCTTGCATTCTTAGAAAAGAGGGTTTTGCTTCTGCGGGGATAAACGATCCAACAAATTATATATGAGTTATTCTGTAAAAGAAATTTATTTAACTCTTCAAGGGGAAGGATTCCATACAGGAAAAGATGCTGTATTTTGTAGATTTTCTGGTTGCAATCTTTGGACAGGGCTTGAAAAAGATCGAGAAAAAGCTATATGTAATTTTTGCGACACAGATTTTGTTGGAACGGATGGAATAAATGGTGCGAAATATTCAAGCGCAGAACAATTAGCTAGTAAAATTGATGAATTATGGCAGAAAGATTCTCAGGAAAAATTTGTTGTATTTACAGGTGGGGAGCCTTTGTTGCAGTTAAATAAAGAATTGATTGATATTCTGCATAATAAAAATTTTAAAATTGCAGTTGAAACCAATGGAACAATAATTCCTCCTAAAAATATAGATTGGATATGTGTTAGCCCAAAAAAAGGGGCTGAATTTAATCTTGATTATGGAAATGAACTAAAATTGGTTTATCCTCAAGAAGGCTTGAACCCTGAGCAGTTTAAAAATTATGATTTCGATCATTTTTTTCTACAACCCATGGATGGGAAAGATTTACAAAGAAATATCTTGCAAAGTGTATCTTACTGTATCGAAAATCCGCTATGGCGTTTAAGCCTACAAACACATAAAATAATGGGTATAGATTGATATGTTTAGACTAAAAAGAAAATATGAATTCCATGCTGCAAGAAAATTAACTGCTTTGCGTGATAATCATCCGTGCGGAGAGCTTCACGGTCACACATTCACTGTCACTATTAAGGTTTCGGGAAATCAACTTACTGATGAAGGGTGGATTATGGATTTCTATGATATAGATAACTTGTTCAAGGAAAAAGTTCATAAAGCTCTTGATCATAAATATCTTAATGATATTGAAGGGTTATCCAATCCAACAACTGAACATGTAGCAATGTGGATTTGGAACAAGTTAGAGAATGATCTTTCAGGTTTGTCATCAGTATCTGTTAGTGAAGGCAATAGCTATGGATGTAAATATTATGGAGATAAAAATGCCTAAAGCAGATGGAAAAGAATTTAGCTTTTTAAGCGAAGAACATATTGATTCATCATACCTTGAAACTTTTAATTTTGATAGTAAGAATCAGTACATTGAAACTACTACAAGAGAATTTAGTGCCGTATGCCCGTTCAGTGGTCTTCCTGATCTAGCAGATGTAATAATCGAATATTATCCGGAAGGTGGAAAGTGCGTTGAGCTTAAATCATTAAAATATTATTTTGTTAGCTTTAGAAATGTTGGAATATATCAAGAAGCAGCAACTAAAAGAATTTATGACGATTTAAAATCATTATTAAACACATCTAGGTTAAAAATAACTACTATTTATAATACTAGAGGCGGTTTTGATACTACATGTGTAGAAGGGGAGCTCTAAGATGAATTACTTTCAAAGACTTAAAAAAGCTATATTTTTAGATGTTGCTTTTTATGAAGAGGTTGAAAAAGATAAAAAGTTTACTGATCAAGCGATGATGACAGTTGCGTTAGTTTCAATTGTTCAAGGCCTCATGATTGCAGGACTTGCTCCCATTGCCTTAGTCCAAGGTATTTTAGGTAGTCTCATTAGGTTTGTAATATGGGCGTTTTTTATTGCTTTTGTTGGAACAAGAATTTTACCTGAACCAGAAACAGAATCAAATACTGGAGAATTAATAAGAACTTTAGGATTTGCTTATGCGCCAGGATTATTAGTTGTCCTTAAAATATTTCCAATAATAAATATTTTTGTCGATCCAATGGTTGTAATTTTACAACTTGCTGCGATGACTATCGCTGTCAGACAAGCTCTTGATTTTAATAGTACAGTAAGAGCTGTTGGGGTATGTATTGTTGCATTTATCTTAATGATTGTAGGTCTAACACTTTTTATTGGTTTTACGGCATTTTTTGTTGGAGTTGCAGAAAATGCTGTTACCCCTACTGCGCCATTAATGGAAACCTAAATTTTGATTGAATTAGTTGATTATTCTGAGGAAATGTTTGGTTTTGTCCTTGAATCAAATAATACAAATAAGCCGCAGGTAGGTTTTTTGAAAAAAAAAAGACTTGAATTAATCTTAAATCAAGCCAATTATTGTAAAGTTGCCAAATTCAATAATGAATTTGCGGGATTTTTGCTTTGCCTTCCTGAAGGCAAAGAATATGATAGTCCAAATTATCTATGGGTATCTAAAAGATATTCTAATTTTATATATATTGATCGTATTTCAGTACTTCCAAAATTTCAAAATGAGAAGATTGGGTCTGCTCTTTATACTGATTTAATTTATTTTTCAGCGTTGGAGGGATATGATTCTATTTTATGTGAAGTAAATATAATGCCACCTAACCCAGGTTCAATTAGATTTCATAAAAGGTTTGATTTTGAAGAATGTGGTTCGCAATTTACAGAAGGCGGAACTTTGGAGAGTTATGATTATTCTGTAGAAGTTCAATTTTTAAAAAGAGACTTAAAATAAGAAAGGATTTTTATGAGCAACTTTTGGCATGATTTATTATTTCCATTATACTTTTTTGTAGTATTTATAGCTGCACATATTGCCCTCTATATTATGATTTTTAAGGGAGATAAATCAAAGTGAATAAAAAACAAAAAATTGCAAAGCGCAAACAGAAGAAAAGACGTTTAAAGTTAAAAGCAAAAAGAGCTGAATTACTTAAAAATAAAAAAGTTGTAGAAACAAAGCCTAAAAAAGCTGCACCAAAAAAGAAAGCTGCTCCAAAAAAGAAAGCTGCACCTAAAAAAGCAGCACCAAAGAAAAAAGCTGCAACAAAGAAAGATAAAGAATAAGAAGTTATTTCTGGATGTTTCAATCAAATTCTACTTTTGGAATTTATAGTACATCACTAACAGTATTATTCCGTCATAAAAAATATTTATTTTTTATTTTATTCCTTGTTCTTTATCCAGTATTACTTATCATTAATAGAATTTTTCTATTCTTAGACTATATTTTAGTCCCGGAATTTGAAAAAGCTAAAGTTAAAGAACCTGTATTTATTATGGGAGTAAACAGGAGCGGTACAACATTTTTTCATAAGCTTCTAGCCAGTTCAAATCAGTTTTCAACTTCTAAAACTTGGGATTTGATTATACCATCTTTATCCTTAAGAAAATTTCTTTCAATCTTATCATATGCGTTAACATATTTTAAAATTGATCAAATTGAGAAAAAAAATAAAGGTCATCAGGTCAAGCTTGATAATGTTGAAGAAGATGAGATGCTTCTTTTTATTCATAAGCTAGATTCATTATGGATATCTAATCATTTTATTCCATGGTTAAAATTTGATTCAAAAACTAAAGATTTTATGAAGTATGTTTATAGAGATAACTCTAAAAATGAAAATAGAAATATTAGATCCATGTTGTTTTGTAAAGATTTTTTCCAAAGACAGGCATTTTTAAATAAAAATAGACCACACTTATCAAAATCGAATCCTTTTATATTTAAAATTGATTCAATTTTAAGAGTCTTTCCGGATGCAAAATTTGTTTTTTTAGTTAGAGATCCATTAGAAACTTTACCTTCCTATTTTTCGCTTCAAGAAAATGTAAAATTTGGAAATCTTCTTACAGATAAAGAAATGAAGTTATTGAGGAAAGAAACTTATGCTGAAGTAATTGAATGGTATAAAGAGACTGAAAAAGTAAAGTCAAAACTTAATAAAAAACAATTTATAACATTGACTTACCCTCAAATTACAAACGATTTAGAAAACAGTATTAAGTCGTTTTATAAATTTACTGGTAAAAAAATGACTCAGAAATTCCAAAAACAAGTTTCCGATTATGCATCAAAAAAATATGTCAAAAAACACCAAAATAAGACCATTGAAGATTATGGTTTTACCAAAAAACAAATTTTAAACGATTTTGATTTTGTATATCAAGAATACTTTGTATAATTTTCTTTCATGAAATTCTTAAGTTTTATTTTCACAGCTTTCCTATTGCTTGCAACACAGCTTCATGCTCATTGTCAAATTCCTTGCGGAGTTTACGATGATACGATGAGAGTGAAGATGATTGAAGAGCATACCTTGACAATCTTAAAATCAATGAATTATATAGCATCAAATCAAAATGATCTTGAACAGCAAAATCAAGTGACAAGATGGATTATCAATAAAGAAGAGCACGCGCAAGAAATTCAAAATATAGTTAGTGAATATTTTTTAACTCAAAGAATAAAGCTGAAAGACGATTCAAAGGAAAGTAAAGACTTGTATCATGCGCAATTAACTGCTTTACACAATATTTTATTGGATGCAATGAAATGTAAACAAACTATAAATACAAATAATACCACATCACTGTTAAACAATTTGAATAATTTTGTTAACTTATATTTTGATGATCACGGTAAAAAACATTTAAGAGAACTCAATTGAAAAAAAATTTATTACTAATAGTTTTATTTATAACAATCATATTTCTTGGTAGAATTTTACCTCATCCGTACAATTTTACTCCATTAATTGCAGTAACATTGCTATCTAGCTATTCTTTATCAAATAAGTTCCTAGCTATTATGATACCTCTTGTTGGATTTTGGATAAGTGATTTATTCATGAATAACTATATATATGCAGGATATTTTACAGATTTTACAGTCTTTAATTCCGGTATGATATGGACATATGGTGCAATTGTATTGGTTGCTCTCATGGGTAGTTCATTTTTAAATAAAATCTCAACAGGAAAAGTTGTTCTTGCAAGCTTATCTGGATCTACAATTTTTTATCTTATTTCAAATTTTGGAGTATGGGCATTTAGTCCAATGTATGCAAAGACTTTGATAGGATTAGTTCAATGCTATTCATTGGCGTTACCTTTTTATGGTACCTCATTAATGGGTGACTTAGTTTATTCTGCAATACTTTTTGGAGCTTATCAGTTAGTGTTTTCTAAAAATCCAAATTTTTTAACATCACAAAGCAAAACTTAAAAGATTTTATTTCATTGGTATTACTTAAATAACTAATTATATTGCTCCATAAATTTTTATTAACTAACAAAGAGAAACAAATGAGTGACAAAGAAAAAGGTACTGTAAAGTTCTTTAATGACAAAAAAGGTTACGGATTCATCACTAAAGAAGATGGAACGGACGTTTTTGTACATTTCTCTAGCATCGTGTCTGAAAATGACTTTAAAACTCTTAAACAAGACCAAGCGGTTGAGTTTGAGGTTGAATCTGATGATAGAGGGGACAAAGCAGTCAATGTATCAGCAGTATAGTTAGTTAGTAATTTCATATCATATTTATTATTTTAGCTTTAGAGAAATGCCTCAGTAGCTCAATGGTAGAGCAGTGGCCTCTTAAGCCATTGGTTGTAGGTTCGAGTCCTTCCTGGGGTACAAAAATCATATGAACATTCATAATAAAAATATCGTTATTACTGGCGCTGCAAATGGAATCGGTTATGCGCTTGCTAAGCGAATAGTTCAAGAATCTCCAAGATCAATATCATTAATTGATATCAGTAGCTCATTGAATGAAGTTGCCAGTTCTTTGAACGCAGATAGTTATGTTGTTGATGTTTCAAATGAAGACGATTTTCAATCCGTTTTAAATAATATCATTGATAAAAATGATTCGATTGATTTATTCTGCTCAAATGCTGGCATACAGCAATTTGGAACCCTAGAAACTTCAACAAGTGATTGGCAGAAAAATTGGGATGTTAATGTTATGTCCCACATTCATGCTGCTAAGGTACTAATTCCCCATATGCAAAAACAAGGTTTAGGATACATTATGTTAACTGTATCTGCTGCTGGTTTATTAAACATGCCTGGAGCTATAGCTTATGCAACTACAAAGCATGCTGCAATGGGTCTTGCTGAAAATCTTTCAATTATGTATGGAGACGACGGTATTAAAGTATCTGCTTTATGTCCTCAGTTAGTTGATACTGATATGGTCAGATCATTTGGAAAACTACCTGAAAATCATCCATTATTAAAAGATGGGTTATTATCAGCGGATGCAGTCGCTGAAGAAGCTATTCAGGGTATCAACAAAGAGAAGTTCTTAATCTTACCCCATAAAGAAGTGGCAAAATACATTCAGGGTAAAGCATTTGATTACGATGCTTGGATTGAAGCAATAAGAAAGTTGATTGCATGAAATTTTTAAAAAATAAATTTGTGAAGTGGTTAATTTTTTTAAGATTTTTCTTCCCAGAATTATCGAAAAAAAATCAAATACTCTTCTGTCTGCAATTCATTTTTTTTGTTGCTAGCATTACATTATTTTTTCTACATATTGACAAAATGAATATAGCAGTCTATCACCTCATTGCTACGTTTGTATTTGCTTTAAGCATGGGGAATATGATATCAAATAGTTTCAAGATTTAATTAAATTATCCTAAAAACCAAATGAAAAAAACTTATACAATATCTGGAATGACATGTAATAGTTGTAAATCAACTATTCACCAAAATTTAAATGAAATACCGGAAATTGAATCTGTTGAAGTGAATCTCGAAAAAGCTGAAGCAATCATTTTTATGAAAAGCAATATTGAAATATCAAAACTTCAAAATGCTTTACCATCAAAGTTTCATATAGGAGAAAAGGTTGTTGATTCCGATGCAATCATAAATGAACCAAACATCAAAAATGATCAAGAAAAATCTAAGTTACAGCAACTTAAACCCTTGTTAATAATATTTATTTATATATCTGTTGCAAGTGTATTAATGAATTTTAAAAATTGGAATTCTTGTGAAGTCATGTTGGATTTCATGGGATTGTTTTACATAGTTTTTAGTTTTTTTAAAATGTTAGATCTTAAAGGCTTTCCTGAATCTTTCAGAATGTATGATCCATTAGCAAAAAGATTGCCAATATATGGATGGATTTACCCATTTATTGAGACAGGATTGGGGTTGATGTTGTTGATGCGATTCGAGATTAAAATTGCTTTAATTGTTACTCTAATTGTTTTAGGAATTACAACGATTGGGGTAACAAAAACATTATTAGACAAGAAATCAATTAGGTGTGCGTGTTTAGGTACAGCTTTAAAACTTCCTATGACAGAAGCCACATTTATTGAGAATATTATTATGATCGCAATGGCTATATCAATGTTAACTAACTATACTGTTGTTTAGATGTCATTTATTTTTCTATTTAATCTTGTATTATCATTTGTTGCTGTAGGCTTAATTTGGACTATACAGTTGGTGCACTATCCATCAATGAGGTACATTTCTAAAGATAAGTTTCCAGCATATCATAATTTTCATTCTATCAGAATTTCTATTTTGGCAATGCCATTAATGTTTGGTGAGCTTGTTACTTCGATAATGCTTTGGTACCAAAATTTCAATAACGCTATTCAAACTGTATTCCTTGTAAATTTGATTATTGTTGTATTGATTTGGTTATCTACATTTTTAATTCAAGTGCCTTTACATAATGCATTATCTAAAGAAAAAAATACAGAAAAATTATCTAAGTTAATTTGTACAAACTGGATTAGAACCATATTATGGACATCAAGATCAATTTTGATGATTTTGTTTCTAGCATTTGCAATGGACTTGATTTAATTGCATGAAAATTTAATTATTTTATTTAGATTCACTTCATGACATCAAACGAATTCATATTATTTGGTTCAACTCATTTGCTAACTCTATTTATAATCTTTGGAGCTTCATTTGCTTTCTCTTTTTATGTTAAAAATGATTACGATGAAATTAGATATGCTATGTTTGAAAAGATTTTGGCTTACCTTTTAATTTTTAATGAATTGTTAAAACCATTTTATTTGAATTATTTTAGTCCAGAAGATTATAATTGGACGAACACTATTCCTTTACATGCATGCCATTTTTCATCTTATGCTACAGGACTCTTTTTATTAACACGAAATCAAAAGTTCTTCGATTTTGCATATTTCTGGGGTCTTGGAGGAGGAACAATGGCTCTTTTCACTCCAGATATTGAGTTCACTTTTCCTGACTTAGATTTTATTACATTATTTTCTGGACATGGTTTATTATTTTTCGCACTACTATACATTGCAATTGGAATTAAGCAGAATATCACATTTGAATCTTATAAAAATGCTATAAAATTTTCTCTTTATATACTTCCGGTAGTATACATAATAAATGTATTGGTTGGAGGTGAACCTGGCTTTGAAGCTAATTTATGGTATTTGATGAAAGCGCCTACAGGCGAATCTTTAATGAGCTTTTTCCCAAGTCCACCATTACATGCTATACCACTTTTCCCAATCGTAATGTTTGTTTTCTACCTTTTGTATTTACCATACAAATTCAAGGAGAAGAATAATGATTAAAGCAATATTAGTTTTTTCAATGTGTTTCAATGTTTTGAATGCAAGCGATAATTTTTTAGAAAAAAAATTTCCAACTATTGAGGGAATATCTCTTTCAGGTAATGATGTCAAGTTTCCGGATGTTTTAATTGGAAAACCATCAGTTTTGGCAGTTGCTTTTAAACAAAAAGCTCAATTATGTATTAACTCTTGGGCAGATGAATTTTTTCCAAAATATGGTATTAATAAGGATGTGCATTATTACGAAATTCCAATGTTAGGAGGCCAGTGGACTATGGCAAGAAATTGGATTGATGGTGGAATGCGCGGCGGAGTTCCCAAACCTTTGCATGATTATACCGTAACTTATTATGGTCCTTTACGATCTTACTATAAATCATTGGGAATATCATCAAAAGGAGATTGCTACATGTACGTTCTTGACAAAGATGGAATCATAAAAAATCGTTTTAATGGCTTTGCTACAAAAGAAAGTTTAGAAGAAATGTTTAACCTAATTGACTCACTTAATGACTAAGGTAACTGAAAATTTCGAGCTTTACTTAAAGGCAACAGAATCTGCTGCCATAGCTGCTGCAAAACTCAGGGGAAATGGGGATGGAAAAGCTGCAGATAAAGTTGCAACTGAAGCCATGAGAAAAGTTCTTCAAAATTCAGAAGTGCACACAAGAGTAGTGATTGGTGAAGGAGAAAGAGATGATGCGCCAATGCTTTATATTGGTGAAGAAATGGGTAATCCTGAAAGTGATTTAAAAATTGATATTGCAGTTGATCCTTTAGAGTGTACCAATCATTGTGCTAAAGATTTACCTGATGCACTATCTGTATTAGCTGCTGCACCAAGAGGAGCTTTGTTGAATGCTCCTGATACATACATGAATAAGTTGTGTGGCTCATCAAAATTAATAGGTCACATTGCTCTTGATAATTCAGTTGAAGACAATTTATCTCTAGCAGCAAAAGCATTACAAAAAAATATTTCTGAATTAAAAATTATAGTAATGGATAGAGAAAGACATATTGATTTAATATCTACCTTAAAAGATTTAGGCGTTCAACCAATCCTAATTGGAGATGGTGATGTTTCAGGTGGATTAAAAGCAGCTGAAGGGTCAGTTGATTTATTGTATGGAATTGGCGCAGCTCCGGAAGGAGTGATTACGGCTACTGCTGTAAAAGCTATAGGAGGTTTTTTCGAAGGAAGATTACATTTTATGGATGACACATTTAAGGAGCGAGCTTTAAAAATGTTAGGTAGTGACATGCATAATTTATGGTCAGCTGATGATCTTTGTAAGTCTAGTGATTCTTTTTTCATTGCAAGTGGAGTTTGCTCAGGATGGATACCTGGAGTTAAATTTGATGGTAATAAGGCTGAAGTAACCTCAAAAATTATTTTTGGCGATTCAAGTGAAACACAAATAATAACAAACGAATATATTTTAGGAGAATAAAATGTCAGAATTGCACGCTGTTGCACATAAAATGGTTGAAAAAGGTAAAGGAATTTTAGCTGCTGATGAAAGCACACCAACTTGCATTAAACGTTTTGAAAGTATTAATACAGATTCAACTGCAGAAAGCAGAAATTTTTACAGAAATATGCTTTTTACAACTGAAGATATTGAAAAATATATAAGCGGTGTAATTTTATTTGATGAAACTTTTCATCAATCAGAATTATCATCAGGAATAAAATTCCCAGAATATTTAACATCCAAAAATATATTACCTGGTATTAAAGTCGATCAGGGTTTGGAAGATTTTAGTCCTTATGAGAAGCTGACAAAAGGCTTAGATGGTTTGTCAGAAAGGCTTGGGAAATACTATGCGCAAGGAGCACGATTTGCAAAATGGCGAGCTGTAATCACACCTGGAGATAGTTTACCTACTGATGATTGTATACTAGCAAATGCTAAAAACCTTGCTAAGTATGCACAGGAATGTCATCAAGCGAATATAGTACCAATTGTTGAACCAGAAGTATTAATGGATGGAGGTCACACCATTGATGATTCTTTTAATATTACTTCACGAACACTAGATATGGTTTTTGATCAGCTTGATAAGCATAATGTAAGTTTGCAAGGCATTGTACTAAAACCCAATATGATTCTTTCTGGTTATGCATGTTCTTATCAGGCTAGTATTGAAGAAGTTGCTGAAAAAACAGTTAATTGCTTGTCTGCACATGTGCCATCAGAGGTACCTGGAATAGCTTTTCTATCAGGGGGTCAATCTGATGAAGATGCTACTTTGCATCTGAACGAAATGAACAAATATGAAACAGATTGGAATTTAACCTTTTCGTATGGCAGAGCTCTTCAACAGCCAGCATTAAACGCGTGGTCGGGCAAAATAGAAAATGTTGCTATTGCACAAGAGATATTTATTGAAAGAGCTAAAGCTAATAGCCTGGCTACAGTTGCTGGATTATAAGTTATATCCTACTTTGAAAAACAAGAATAGTATTTGTTGAATCAATTATAAAATTATCTTCAAGTGATAAATTTCTAACTGCATCATCTGAAGGTTTTAAATGATAAGACTGTAAAGGATATTCCAAATGTTCTGAATTTACAATTGAGCTTCCCTTCATACAGAAAAGACTCACTTTTTGTCCCTTAAATGACTCAAATTTTTTGTTACCCAAACAAGGACTAATTATTGAAAAATCTGTAAAAGCTTTCCAAAAAATTTTTCCACAAAAATCACTTAATGTATAATAGTTTCCCAGAAAATGATCTTCACTTTCTCCAGATATTCCAAAAATAGAAATATTTAAAATATTTTTTTCAATACACCATTCTAAGGTTTTGCGAAAGTCAGTTTTGTTTTGATCTGGGGTTTCAACTAACTCTATATCTTTATTCTTGATATTTTGTAATGAATCAAGGTCTCCAACAATAACATCTGGGATGATTGCTAAATCAAAAAGCTTATTTGCTGATCCGTCTACAGCGATGATATAATCTGAATTAGTTATTTGATTAATTATAGTATCATCAGTTGGCATTTGACCATTCAAAATCACTGATACATTTTTTTTCTCATTCATATGAAAGTTTACGAAAAGAATTGTAAATATTGTCCTTGATTAATATTATTGACAACTCAAAATGAAAAAATTTTATTTATTAATTTTATTACTCAGCATTTCTTTTTCTCAAGATGTCAAATTTTTTGGAACAATTTTAGATATCGAAACAAAAGAGCCCATAATTGATGCTAATATAGTTTTCATAGGAAGTGATTTTGGATCTGCATCTGATTTAAATGGAAATTTTTCTGTTATAAATCTTCAAAAGCAAGAATATGATATTTTAATATCCGCAATTGGATACAAAGATATTATAGCTTCAGTAAATTTGATTAATCAGGATAGCTATGTTTTTGAATTAATTCCTGAACCAGTACTATCAAGCGCTCTTAATGTTGTTGGAAGATTCCCTTCAAAACATCTTCCTTATTTTACTCAAAATATATCTAATGAGAAAATTTCGGACTATAATTATCAAACTATGTCTGAACTCTTTAGAAATATTGGAGGGGTAGACGTTCAAACTGCACATGATAATGGTAGAAATGCAAATTTTTCCATTCGTGGATCATCTGATTATAAGCCAGGAGGATATAATAATAGAGTTTTAGTTCTTCTTGATGGATTTCAAATAAGTATGCCATACTCCGGTTCTATCGATTGGAATGCAATGCCGCTTGATTTTTTAGATCGTGTTGAAGTAGTGAAAGGTCCTGTTTCTTCGCTTTATGGACAAAATTCAATGGGTGGAATAATTAATTTAGTTACTAAAAACTATTCTGATGAATTTTACAATGTCAAAACTACAGTTGGAAGCTATGATTCTAAAGATGTAAACCTTACCATGAGCAATATTACTGATAATATTTCTTACACAGCACTGCTGCAGCATAAAAAAGGAAATGGTCATAGATTTAATGCTCAATATGAACAAAACAATTTTTATACCAAAGTATTTAATAAGAAACAGGATTTATCGGTATCTTTAATAGCAAACAAATCTGTAAATGGTCAACCTGGTTTTTACATTGAAGACAGACCTAGCTTGACTTCTTATAGGATTTCCAATAGAGATTCAGTTTATTTACAATTGTTTAAAAAACAAACATTGGATGCTAACAATAATATTGTTTATTCACTTAGTATGAATCATTTCTACACAAATTATTTTGATAGAAACGATACTCCCATAGAAGAAATTCAAGAACAAACATTTTACAATGATACAAGTTTAAATCTTAGAGCAGAGTATCAAAAATTAATTAATAATAAATCATATTTAATCTTTGGTTCTGATCTTATTTTGGAACAATCTGATATCTCGATTTATAAAAATATTTATGATGACTTAAAACAAGTTACAGGTGGATTTTTTGCACAAAATAGAATTCAATTAAACGAAAGATTGCTTTTAGGACTAGGATTAAGATTTGATTATAGAAATGTTGATAGGGGAAATGAATTTAGCTACAAGTCATTTAGTGATATTTCACCAAAAATTAATTTAACCTTTAAAAGAGATACTTTTTCAACATGGAATTTTGCATTAAGTAAGGGCTTTAGATCTCCATCTTTATCTGAACTATTTTTGCAATATGAATCTGATTATGGATTAAATACACAAGGAAATCCAAATCTTGAACCTGAGCAACTTTATGGACTTGACATATCCTTTGATCGTTCAAATAAATCTAATCTTACCTATTCCGTAAGTACATTTTATTATAAATATGAAGACATGATTGATTTTGTCTATGGTTTGCCTGTATTAGCACTTAATAGATCTGATATAAGCTCTTGTGGTTTAGAAACAAATATCTCATATCGAATAAATTCAAATTTCAATTTAGATTTAGGTTATACATATCTTCGAGTAAATGATATAAATAATACTGATCCCATTTTATATAGACCGAACCACAAGCTTGTATCTAGCATAAAGTATAAATCAAATAATATAAGTCATATTATTTCAATGAGATTCCAGTCTGAACAAGATTATCAAGACTTTTTAAGCGATGAAAGGGAGTATGAGGGCAGTGAAATAAAATTTCCAATTGAGCAACTTAAACCTTTAACCTTGTTTAATTATGTAGGTAGCTATGAGTTAACAAATAGTGATAAGATATCCCTAAAAATATCAAACTTATTCGATAAGCAATATGAACTAATTCAAGATTTTCCAATGCCAGGCAGAACGCTAAGTTTGATGTATGATAAAAAATTTTAGCTTGGGATTATCTTGCTTGAAATTTTTTTCATTTATATTTTATTTCTCTAAAAAAAGGGGATAAAAAAATGAACATCATAAAAAAACTATCATTATTTACATTTGTTTGTTCAATGTTGTTTTTGGTTTCTTGCGAGGATGATTCAAATGATCCAGCAACCTCAGGAACGTTGAATATTACAATTAATGTTACAAATCCTGATTCATGGCCTGCTGAGGGAACAGTATTTTGTTCTTTAGATAAGACATGGCCTCCATCTGGAGCACCATATAAATCTGTTGTTTTACAGAGCGCACAGGTGCAAAATGGACAAATTTCGTTAGTATTTGAAGATTTAGACTTTGATACTTATAAATTATTATCTGTATCATGGTTAGACCCAAATAACCCTAATCCTGCTTGCAATCAAGCAGTATGGGGAACACACAGTGGAAGCATTCAAGCGTTTTATGCTGACGCAGTACCTTTTACATTTAGTGCAGAAAACTCTGAATTAAGTCTAGTAGTAGGTGCGGTAGCAAATACTATAACGCCTGATTGTCCTTCAGGATAAGGAATTGATAATTAGAAAAAAGGCGAATATTCCATTCGCCTTTTTTATTTCAATTGATCAGACACAAAACTCCAATTTATAGAATTGTCAAGTATTGCTTTAACATAATCTGGGCGAACATTTTTATAATCTAAATAGTACGCATGTTCCCAAACATCAATTCCCATCAGAGTATGTTTTCCATGCGCTAGAGGATTCTCACCATTTGGCGTTCCCATAATTTCCAATGATGAATCATTTTGAACTAACCAGCACCAACCACTTCCAAAAACTCCAACTGATTGTTGTACAAATTGATTTTTAAAAGAATCAAAATCTCCAAATGAATTTTCAATCATTGTATGAAGCCTACCGCTAGGAGCAGTTTCGCCTCCTGGTTTCATTTGATCCCAGTAAAGGATATGGTTCCATGCTTGTCCAGCATTATTGAAAATCTTCTGTTCTTTTTCCTTAAAGCTTTCAACCACTACATCTTCAAGGCTCATATCATTATATTTTGTTCCTTCAGTTAGGGTATTCAACATATTGAAGTATGCTTGATGATGTTTACCATAATGTAGCTGAATGGTGTCAGATGATATGATTGGAGATAAGTCATTTTCTCCAAAAGGTAATTGAGGAAGATTAAATTTTTTTGTGTCATTCATAAAAAACTCCTTTTAATCAATTTTTAATTCATAAATTTAATTCCAATTTAATTGATATATAATAAACATTAATAGGGAAAAATATGGCAAAAGTAAAATTAGGTGAGTTTGATGTAACATTAAATGGTGAATTACCAAGAGTTGGTAGTCCATTACCAAACTTTTTATTAGCAGATGGCGATTTAAATAATGTTGATTTAGAGCAATTTAAAGGAAAAAGATTAGTACTAAATATTTTCCCAAGCATGAATACTCCGGTATGTTCCTCATCAGTTGTACAATTTAATAACTTAGCAAGTAATTTTGAAAATACAGTAGTTCTATGTATATCAAGAGATTTGGCTTTCGGACATAAACAATTTTGCATTAATCATAATCTAAATGATATAGTCTTTTTATCTGATATGAGAAATGAAGATTTTGCTAATAATTTTGGAATTCTTCATACAAACGGAAAATTTCAAGGGCTACTTGCTAGATCGGTAATTGTTACAGATTCTAATCATGAGATTATTCATACGCAGCTTGTTGAGCAGACAGGGCATGAGCCTGACTATGATAAAGTAGTTGAATTACTTACTTAGTAATAAGAACGGGACAATTACATTTTTGCGCAATACTTAAAGGCTTACTGCCAAAAAAGTATTTCATAATTGGATTTTTTGGAGAAACTCCAAGAATTACAATGCTATCATCTTTTGCGTAATTGACAATTGAATTTACGGCAGGGCCATCAATTAATTTTGTTGTGGTTTTAATTCTATTTTTTGAAAACTTTTCTTTTGTTTTCTTAAGTATTTTTTCTACTTCTTCAATCGATTTTTTCCCTTCAGGAACAGAAACAATTTCCACATTTAGTTTATAAGATTTTGCAAAATTTATAGCAGTTTCTATAGCCATATCCGAACCCTTGGAATCATTTACCGGCAGGAGTATTTTATACTTTTTGTTAACAGAATAATTTTTGACTACAAAAACCGAACTATCTATAAATTGAACCAATTTTTGATGAATCCCTTTATTGCCTCCACCAC
>JAYPYG010000003.1:0-77890 GCA_038280095.1 Fidelibacterota bacterium
CAGAATCACCACCATTGCCTGTAACTGTTTTTGAACCATATATGATTAAAAGAGGTGACTTTCTAACGAAAATAGCCTTAAGAGAATATGGTGATGCGTCAATGTGGAGAGATATATATTCGTGGAACAAGGACGAAATTGGCGATAATCCAGATCGTTTATATCCATACAACTTTTTATCACTTAAAAGAGAATCTACTGACGTTAGGGATTGTGAGCCTGAGTTTTTTGACTATACAGTTCAATCAGGTGATACTGCATGGAACTTAGCACAAAGAGTGTATGGCGATGAATTAGCTTGGGTTATCATTTACGTAGACAATGCTGAATTGATTAAATAAACAGACGGAGTATTGCAACCTGGTACTACATTCAAGATGAGAAAAAAACTTGATCCTTGCAATTAATCTTAAAAGATATTGATTTAAAAACTTGTTGGATTAAATCTGGAAAAGAGTCTTTTATATACTTTGAAACAATTGACTCAACTTTAAATATAGCTCTTGATCAACAATTTCAAGAAAGTTCTGTTGGTAAAATTGTTATAACGGATAATCAAACCTCTGGTAAAGGATCTTATAATAAATCTTGGTATAGCGAATCTTATAAAGATTTAACATTTAGCATTATTCTAGGCTCATCAAATAATTTTCAACAAAATCTAATTGATGAAACTTGTTCAGTAATAGTAAGTATTCTTAATAAATATCAAATTGAAGCATATCAAAAACCACCTAACGATATCTATGTTAGAGACAGAAAAATAGCTGGGATACTTTTATCTAATGTACAAATTGGCAATAGTGGCAATTATCAAGCATTAAGTGTTGGAATTAATATTAACTCTAATATTGAATTAAAAGAGTTAGATAGTAATGCTAAAGCAAATCACACATCTTTTGCAAAAGAATTAGGTATAGAAATAAATAGAGAAAAAGTTCTAATTGAAATTATTGAACTACTTGATAAAGTTATTCAAAAGCAGGTAGATCAGTAATCTTCTGCCCAAGAATCAACGTGTGGATTTCATTTGTTCCTTCATACGTGTAGACTGTTTCAAGGTTCATCATATGTCTCATTACTGAATAATCATCCATTATCCCATTGGCCCCAAGAATTTCTCTTGCACTTTTAGCGCAATCTCTTGCAATTGCTACATTATTTTTCTTTCCAAGGGAAATATGAGCAAAATCTAAAAGGTTTGAATCTTTTAGTTTGCCCAATTGAATTGCTAATAATTGAGCTTTGGTGATTTCTTGAACCATTTCAACTAATTTTTTTTGAGTCAATTGGAAGCCTGCTATAGGTTTTGAGAACTGTTTTCTGTCCTTACTGTAGGCAAGTGCAACTTCATAACAATCTATTGCTGCTCCTATTGTTCCCCAAACAATTGAATATCGGGCTTGCGTCAGACAAGATAATGGACCTTTTAAACCCTCAACCCCTGGCAAACGATTTTTATCAGAAACTCTTACATCTTTCATAAATAATTCAGAAGTAATTGATGCTCTTAAACTCATTTTACCATGAATATCAGATGCGGTAAAACCATCCATTCCTTTTTCAAGTAGAAAACCTCTTACTATGCCTTCTTCGTCTTTGGCCCAAACTACCGCTACATCTGCAACAGTTCCATTAGTGATCCACATTTTAGATCCATTAATAATCCAGTCATCTCCATCCTTTACAGCTTTAGTAGTCATCCCGCCGGGATCAGATCCATGATTAGATTCAGTTAAACCAAAACAGCCTACAGCTTCTCCGGATGCAAGCTTAGGTAGCCATTTATCTTTTTGCTCTTCTGTTCCATATTGAAAAATAGGATACATTACAAGACCACCTTGAACACTACAAACAGATCTTAAACCTGAATCACCTTTTTCTAATTCCTGCATAATTAAACCATAAGCAGTACTACTAATTTCACTACCGCCATATTTTTTAGGTAACGTTGCACCAAAAAATCCCAACTCACCCATTTTTGGGATTAAATCAACAGGGAATGAACCTTTTTCATAATATTCGTTTACTAAAGGCATAAACTCTTTAGTTACAAACTCATTTGCTGTTTTTTGAATTAACAGCTCCTCATCAGTTAAAAGAGTCGTAATGTTGCAAAAATCTGGACCAATAAATTTCATAATTTTATGTTGAATTTTATATCAAACTACACTAAAAAAGCAAGTCTGAAACCCCCTCAAACAATACTGAATTTGTAGCAATAATTGTATCTGTAACAAGTGTTTTCTTTTGATTATAAATAATTTTTTTGTCATTAATTGTTTTAAACACTCCTCCTGCTTCTGATACAAGACAATCTCCTGCACATATATCCCATTCATTTTTTGGGGCAATAGTTGTAAAAATATCATAATTACCTGAACTGACAAGCGCTAACTTATATGCAACACTACCAATAGGATTTATAGATTTAAAGTCATTACGATATGGCTCCCACTCTTTTCTTTTTACCTCAGATCTGCTAACCGTTATAGTTGCATCTAATAAATTTGTCTTTTGAGAAGCATTTACCTTATGACCATTCAAATAAACTCCTTTACCTTTTTGACATGAAAACATTTCATTGGTTGCAGGATTATAAACAACACCTATAACAGGGTCTCCATCGTGAACTAATGCAATACTTACAGAAAAATGCGGGATACCCTCAATAAATTCTTTGGTACCATCCAAGGGATCAACAATCCAAACTCTATTCTTACTAAGTCTTTCTTCCGTATCAACTGTTTCTTCTGAAAGCCAGCCGTCATCAGGAAATTCTCCTATTAAAAATTCAGATAAATATTTATCGGCTTCATTATCAGCAATTGTAACCGGATTGTCAATTCCTTTCATTTTAACTTCATTATCCTCAGACTTATAATACTTCATAAGGATTTTCCCGGCATTTCTTGCTGCTACTTTTGCTGCAATTAATTCTTCATTAAACATAAGAATAGATAATATGCATTTTAAATGTAAATTTCGTTATATTAATGTGAGTTTGAGGCTTGAAGCTTAAAACAGTTTTTTTATAATTTTTTTTATTTAAAGTAATTTTCTTATAAAATTCTTCTCTCCTCAAATAAACAAATAAAATAAAAAAACCAGAAGAATTCTTTTGGTAAATGAGGTGTATAAAGATGAAGAAAGAAATCTACATCAGCAAAGGAGTAGGTGAAACACGAATTGCCGTGAAAGAAAACGGCAAATTAGCTGAACTACATGTTGATAAACAATCACAAGTTAAAACTGTCGGGAATATCTATAAAGGTATTGTTGAAAATGTTATTCCAGGTATGCAAGCTGCATTTGTAAATATTGGTCAAGACGTAAATGCATTTCTGCCTTTTTCAGAAATTTCAGATTCTGAACTTATTGTAGAAAAAGACAAAAAAACTCAAAACTCAAAAGAAGTAGATGTTCTCTTGCAGCCAGGTCAAGAAATTATAGTCCAAGTCATTAAAGAACCTTTTGATAAAAAAGGTGCTAGAGTAACTACTGATTTATCGATAGCTGGACGATTTATCGTTTTGATACCAAAATCAAAATATATTGGGGTATCAAAAAAAATGAGAGATAAATATGAAAGAAGACGTTTGAAAAAAATTGCAATGGAAATTAAGCAGCCTGGTTTAGGAATGATTCTCAGAACAGTAGCTGAAGGTAAAACTGATTCACAAATTGAAAATGACTATAAATCGTTGATTAAAAAATATAATGATCTTCTGTTTAAGGCTGAAAAAAATAAGGCTCCCAAACTTATTCATAATGATTTAAAAGTAACTTCAAGTGTTTTAAGAGATTTGATTAGTGAAAAGGTTGAAAAAATCATTGTTGATTCAAAAGAAGATTATAAAAGAATTCAAAAAATGATAAAAGAAGATGCTTTAGATATTGGAGATGCTTTAGAACATTACAGAAAAAGAGAGCCATTATTTAAGGAAAGTGGCATCAATAATTCAATGATGAAATTATTAAGAAAAAAAGCATGGCTAAAAAGTGGTGCTTATTTGATTATTGAAAGAACTGAAGCTATGGTTGTAGTTGATGTCAACAGTGGAAAGTTTGTTGGTAAAAAAGGTCATGAAGAAAACTCTTTGAAAATAAACTTAGAAGCTGCAAAAGAAATTTGTGCTCAATTAAGGTTAAGACATCTATCAGGATTAATCTTAATTGATTTCATTGATATGGTTAAACCAGAGAATCGCAAAAAAGTATTTCTCGAGATGAAAAAAGAACTCAGAAAAGATCGTGCTAAAGTTGCGGTATCGGAAATATCGGAATTTGGTATTTTAGAAATGACAAGAGAACGAACCGGTTTAAGTATCATAGATTCATTAACAGATTGTTGTGAGGTGTGTAATGGAAACGGAAGAATCATTTCAAAAGATACATTATTAACAAGAATTGATTATTGGTTAAGGGATTATAAGAAGCAAAATAAAGATTTAAGATTAAAATTATTTTTACATCCTGAATTATCAGATTATCTCAAAAAAGAAAAGACGAGAGACTATATAAGATTGATGTGGAAAAATTTCATCTATTTAAAAGTAGTTAATGATGATACAATGAATAAAAACCAATTTAGATTTACAAAGATGTTAGATTCAAAAGATATCACAAATGAAATAGGTACTTGAAAAGGACAAAATTAGCTATTAAGTTCCCACGCTATGTTTGCAATTGTTGAAATATATGGAAAACAGTATAAAGTCGCTAAGGGCGACAAGGTCTTAGTTAATTCTAGGATTGATGTTGCTGAAGGAAAAACTATTAAGTTTGACAGTGTAAAAGCTATCTCAGACAAAGATAACAGTATTTTTGAAGCAAAAGACTTAGCTAAATACAATGTTAGTGCCAAGGTGCTTGAACATTCAAGGGATGCTAAGGTTACAATTATTAAGAAAAAAAGACGAAAAGGCTACCAAAGAAAACGTGGCCACCGTCAAGACTTAACACTACTGCAAATTCAATCTATTTCAGCTGCTAAAACGAAAAAACCAGCTGCTAAAAAACCAGCTGCTAAGAAACCAGCTGCTAAGAAAACTGAAAGTAAAAAGTAAAAGGAATTAACTATGGCTCATAAGAAGGGACAAGGAAGTTCAAGAAATGGTAGAGATTCTAATGCTAAAAGACTAGGCGTTAAAGTTTCTGACGGACAGTCAATTTTAGCTGGTGGAATTATTATAAAACAAAGAGGTACAAAGTATCATCCTGGAAGAAATGTAAAAAGAGGAAATGATGACACTTTATTTGCTACATCTCATGGCTTAGTCAAGTTTAGCAAAAAAGGTGGTACTACCTTTGTTAGTGTTCAAGAATTAAATTAAGCTATGACTAGACCTAAAATATCATTAATTGGTGGCGGTCAAGTTGGTGGAAATATCGCATTGCTTTCTGCACAGAAAGAACTCGGCGATATCGTCATCGTTGATATACCTGAAGCAGAAAATTTAATGAAAGGAAAAGCTTTAGATATTTCACAGCTTCTTCCTCATGATGGCTACGACGCTAAATTATCAGGTACTTCAAAGTTTGAAGATATTAAAGATTCTGATGTTGTAGTAATAACCGCAGGATTTCCAAGACAGCCTGGAATGGATAGAGAAGATTTACTTCAAAAAAATCTGGATATAATGACTAATGTTGCTAATCAAGTCAAAAATTTTGCTCCAGATGCTTTTGTAATTGTTGTTTCTAATCCTTTAGACGCAATGGTTTATGCTTTTCATAAAATTTCTGGGTTTGCAAAAAATAAAGTGGTGGGAATGGCTGGAGCTTTAGACAGTGCTAGATTTAGATCATTTATAGCTGAAGCAACTAATTTATCATCTCAAGATGTTAATTGTATGGTTTTAGGCGGACATGGTGATACTATGGTACCTGTAAGTAGATTAGCTACTGTAGGAGGAGTGCCTTTATTCTCATTACTTAACAAAGAAGAAATTACTGCTATTGAAGACAGAACCAGATTTGGCGGTGGAGAAATAGTGAAACTTTTTGGAAAAGGTTCAGCATTTTATGCACCAGCTCAATCTGCTGTTGAAATGATTGAAAGTTTTGTAAGAGATAAAAAAAGAGTTATTCCCTGTGCTTCACTATGTGAAGGAGAATTTGGTATTGATGGATACTTTATAGGAGTACCCACAGTCATAGGTTGTGGTGGTGTAGAAAAAATTCTGACCTTTGATTTAAATGAAGAAGAACAGAATGCCTTAAATAATACACTTACTGAAGTTGAAAAAACTGTTTTAGAAACAAAACTTTAATTCTTGAATTTTATCAAAACATATTTCTTTGCATTAATACTCTTCTTAACAAATCTTTTATCTCAAGAGAATTTCTTAGTTGAAACTAAAATAAATGCCTCTTTTAAAATGGGGTCCATGCAATCTGCATCAAAAACTATTTACTCTGAAGATACATTTTTTTCAAATGTTGAGTTTGCATTTAAGGGTAAAGGTGTTGCACGACTAATGAGTAGAGAAATGCATACTGGAACTATTATTTCATTAAATGATTCTACTGTATCAAATATTGATTTCAAGAAGAAAAAATATTCGATAAAAACATTTAATGAAATTCTTAAGGATAAAGAAAACAAAGAAAATCAGAGCGAAAATGATAATCAAGATAATGCTGATAATGAAAATATTAACGAAGAATTAAAATTTATTATTTCTGAAGAATCAGAATTAATAAATGGATTTAAATCTTACAAGCTCACAATTGAAAGGGATGGAACTAATGAAATTTGGTTTTCAAAAACTCTAAGAGAACCTGATTTTGTAATAAAGATTAAAAATGAAATTTCGGAGTTTCAAAATAGTTGGGCAGATATGTCAATTGATCTAACCGAATACGGAATAGATAAGAATTCTATAATTGTTAAAATGTCTACAGAAAGCGAAGATGGAAATTTTAATTTTGATTTAATTTCTTTTCAAAAATTTTTAGGGGATGACGAAGAATTAAAAGTACCTGAAGATTATAAAAAAGTTAGAAAAATCTAATTATTTTTTTTAATAATATTATTCATATCTTGAAATAATTTCTCTTCTCTCTTGAATGGCCTATCTAATAAAATGCCCCTATTAAATAAATCATATGCTTTTTCTTCGTTGCCTAGTTTTAAATGAGTTTTTCCAAGCCAGTAATATGTGCCTATATAATCTGGATTTAGCTCTAAACTCTTCTCTAAAAAAAATCTTGCTTGCTCAAAAGAACCTTTTGGAGGTTCTGAAAAAAGAAATGATGCTATTCTTCGCGATGCTTTACCTAAGCTGGCAAGCTTATAGTGCCATTGTCCCATTATATTATAGCAAAATTCATCATCTGGTAATAGCTCAATAACTTTCAATGATAACTCTTCAATGTTCTTTGATTGTTCTATTTGCTCTCTAATACTTTCTTGCTCAACGGTTTTACCTAAAGCAATAACATACCATTTTAATACATTTGGATCCTTAGAGTTCAGACTAAACGCACGATCAATGTATTTAAATGCTTTTTGACTATTTTCTTTATCTTCTTTTTGTTGAATTGCTTTTTCAGATAAGTAGTGATGAGTAATCGATAATCTCAAGAGAACATTAGTATTTTGAGGATATTTATTATAAAGTTGCTCAAGAAGTTCTTGAGCTTTATCAAACTCGAGATTAGTAAGCTTAATATCAATATCTTTAAAATCTTGACCGGAAATTAGTGAAAATAAAATGATTCCTATAAATAGATTTTTAAAAGAAAAAATCAAGGATAAAATCTATAGATTACTGGCTGATGATCAGAAATTCTATTTGATACATTGTTATTGGATGCACCTGTTTGAGCTGGTAAAGCAATTACTTCTACCGATGATGTTGCTTGATAAGAAAACAAAGGCTCATTAATAATAATATGATCTAAATGAGATGCAGCATATGAACTTGTCCAACCTTGCCAAGAATAACCACTAGCAGGCCCTTGAAGAATATTTAAATCTGTTAATCTAAAAGAATCAGCAGAATCAAAAGATTCAGAGTCAGTAAAGGGACTTAAAGTTGGATTAGTTATACTTTGAGCACCAACATTATTAAAATCTCCAACCAATATCACATTATCATTTTCTCTATTATTTATTAAATAATCTGCTAAAAGAAGGCTTGCATGATGTCTTCTGGTTGCTTCATTGGTTAAATTAGAAGCATCGTAATTATCATTTCCACAACACTTATAATGAACATTTATGACATAAAGATTCATAGATTTAGTACCGTCGGTCCAAGTAATATAGCTTTCCATAGGAGGTCTGCTTGCGAATTGATATAATTCGCAATTAAGGTAATCACCATTACAGTCACTTGATGAATTTGGGGTATCAGCCCACAATTCATTTTTTGATACATATGTAATATTTTCATTCTTGTATACAAGAGCAAAACCAAGATTGCCCGACTCTTCATCCAAAACATATGAATAATCTGACATTGAATTAACCATGCTTATTAACTCAGATTCACTAGAAATTTCTTGCAGTAAATAAACATCAGCATTCCATTTTTCAAGTAAAGATTTAACCTGTTCTTTAGTAGAACTATGCTGAGGAAATTGTCTGATATTCCAAGTAACTACCTCAAACTGATTTGCAACATTATAATTAATTGCGTTTGGAAATTCATAGGGGTTCGCATTGTCTCCTTCTCCATTATCACCTTCTGAATCTGTTGGAGAATTTCCTCCACCAGAACATGCAAGAATCAAAACAATTAGTAATAAATATTTTTTGAATAACTTAATCATAGATGTAATTTAATAATAAAGTTCCAACTTGTTCCAAGCTTTGTGGTGAACAATTCTCAACAATATCATTTTGAGTATGCCAGTAATTATAGAAAGGGTTAGGATAATCAAAATCTATAATGTCAATTGCAGGTATTTGAGCATTTTCCCAAAGAGGAACATGATCATCATAAATCTCATAACCCAACGTATAGTTAAAAGCTTCTAAATCGAGTTCTTCGGCTAGACTCCAAAGCTCTTTAACTAAATCTGGATTGGTTTTATAAGAAAATCTTTCGATTGGTATTTTCAAGTTTTTATCTCCAACCATATCGACAATTATTGCATTTTGAGGTTTCTTGATAGGAAGATTTTTTGAAAAATACTCAGAACCCATCGCAAATGTTGTTGGTTGTCCAGAAATACCAACATCTTCAGCATCAAAAAACACTAAATCAATACCAATTGGAGGAGGATTATCTCTAAATACTAAAGCTAGCTCCATTAATACAGCAGTACCGCTTGCACCATCGTTCGCACCTAAAACTGGAAGTTCTCTTTTATCTAAGTCAGTCTCTTCATCAGAAATTGACCTAGTATCCCAATGAGCACCGATTAATAGTCGCTCATCTGATTCTTTATTAAACTGAATAATAAAATTTTTTCCATTTTGCATTTTTGAAGTAATATGCTCTTTATAGTTAAAATTCTGTATAATCATTTTATTATCAATCTCATTCAAAAATTCTTCTAAATATTTTGAAAATTGTTGATGGCCAATAGACCCGGGATTTCGAGGTCCAAATTCACATTGTTTTAATAAAAAATCATATGAATGCTTCCCATCAAACTGTGGAATATCATTTTTTTCACAACTGTAAATAAAAAATATAAAGATTAAAATTAAGATTCTCATTTGTTACCTTTATCTGATTGAAATATTAAGAGTTAATCCAAAATCTCTATCAACTCTTTTACCTGTTAATCTTGTCTCGTTAGTTCGATATTCATAAAACATTCCTGCAGTAACATCATTAGTTAAGGAGTATGTTAATCGAATAACTCCTTTTCTAGTTTTTGTATAATTTTGTTCCACAAAATTAATTTTATCCTTAGATCCTTTTTCTGAACTATTATTTAAATCAAAATTGAAATTAATATTAAAGTCATTATTCAAGTAAACATTTCTATCCGAAAATGGTAAAGAAATCCTTAAACCCTTTGCAAAACTATAAGATAAACTTCCTAGTAAACTATTCTTTTTAACTAAGGTCATTCCAAAAGGTACCTCTCTTAGACTTAATACTGTATTTGCTCTAATATTAGTTGATATACCGTTTCGAAATGAAGTTGTTAAGCCTACAATTGGAGATAAAGAACTTGTGAGATTTGAAAATTGTAATGAATCTCCGAATTCATCTTTGAAATCCTCAACTTTCATTAAACTAATGCCTCTTATGCCGCTATCATTGAATTTCCATGATAGATTTTGCCTTCCTGTATATGAATGCTCAAGACTCATAGACTGAACATAAGGATTTATAATAGCTATATTTTCTAATCCGCTAATCCTTAGAGACCAATTAATAAATGGCAAACCTTTTGAAAGATTTTTACCATAGGAAAAATAATCTGTTGATGAAGATCTTGTATCAATATTAAATCCATTAATATTTGATGAAATATTTTGATTAAAAGAAAAATTTAAGGATGTTCTTTGGTCTATTCTAACTCCAGTTCTAAATGATAAACTTTTCTTTTGATCATCAAAACCAGTATTAAATCCAACCTCTGAAACTGGATTAATTCCCAAATTATCTTCTAATCCTAATCTGTAGGATAATGGTATTTCTCCGTTAATACCATTTGAAATAATATTACTTAAATTTGAAAAATTAATATTTATTGTGTCAATTTTTTTCGATTGATCGTAAAGTTTTTTTAAGATGGATTCACTATTATTTCTTGAATCTTCGTTTATTAAATTAAAGTTTGAACGAGATCTTGTGCGTGGATTTTTTTCGCCTTTACTATGCTCGTCGTAAAATATTGATAGAATGTCTTGTGGTGTTATTGATAAACTTAAAGAAATATTCCTATTTAAATTTAAATTAGCTGCATCGATAATATTATCCCGAGGTTTATTCCATCTAAAATTAGATGAGTAACTAAATCTTGGATTAATAATTTTTATCCAATCAGGATTAAAACGGTATACAAAAGACTCAACTGATTGGGTCTTTAATCCTATGGTAAAGTCATTAAAACTTTCATTTGGCTTAGCACTAAAAATGGTTTTATCATAAGCAAATTCCGTATCGTTAAAAAGCTTATAGTCAATACTGAAATTTCTTTGGACATCAAAGTTCTCTTCTTTAATTAGTTCTGCATTTGATCTAGAATCTCTGGTTGTTGAGACTTTATTAATTTTAATTCCAGTTGAAAAATTTGATGGGGAATAGTAGAATTTTTTACTGCTAATTTCTTTTCCAATCAAAGGGAATTTCTTCATCCATGTAAATGCGTTTATATAGTTACCACTAGGAAATCTCAAATTGTAATCAATATTAGAATTTATATTTTTTAAATCTACAGATTTCATTATTGTATCTGATCTTTGTTGATCAGAAATACTAAATCCAGCACTTAAATTATCTATTGTATATTTTAATAATGCTTTTTCAGATTTAATTTTCTTTGAAATTCTTCCAGAAACATTTACAACAGAAGATTGCACTAAAACAGAATCTGGTGCAGAATTTTCCAATCTTATATCTGATCCAGGTAAAAATTTTGGAGTATTTTTATTTGAATTGTAACTAATGTTTATAGGGAAAATAATGCCGAAATTTTCTGGTAGCAACTGACCGAAATTAAAATTATTTGTGTAGGATAAGGTTTCAATAGAGTTATTCGTACCAACTCTCTCTTGCAAAACATGGAAATCTGCATCTCTTTTACTATAATTAATTGAACTTGAACTAAAATTAGATAAGTTGAATTTCGATTTTATTCTTACAGCAGAACCAGATTCTTTTTTAACTCCACTAAGTCTTAATTCATCAGCCCATATTTCTCCTGATATAGGATAATTGGCTGAATTCTCAATACCAATAATAAAATATTGTAATCTTGAAAGTGAAGGATTACCAACAATTTCGACACTTTTGTAATTATGGTTATCATCAGATATAAATTCATAATTAATAGATTCGCTAGTTTTGGAAAAAATATCATTTGGATTAATTAAATTAATTGAAGTGTCATCATGTGTCTTAAGACTGGATAACCAATTTAAATCTAAATTGATTTCATTTCTTTTTCTTTCTTCATCCCACCCAGAATAAATTGGTTTTGTAAGCTTATAATATTCTTGACCATTCCCAAATTTAATAAAAATGTTTACATCTGTTTGCTCAGTTGAAGAATATTCACTATTTCCATATACGAACATTTTCATTCTATCATACATCAAGAAGCTTTGGCCTATATCTTCATTAATTGAAAGTATTTTTTTTGCTGCAGCTTTATAGTTAGAGAGCAAATTATCAAATTTCAATACAATAGATTGTTCTTTTGATCTGATTTGGTTAATCCTATCATATTCACCTACAACGCCCTTGGGAGGGATATAATTTGGGTTATCTTCATCGTTAATAACCGAAACTAGAAAAGTGCTATCCTGTGTAGTATATACCTCTTCTGATTGTAATGAGACTCCTAGCTCTTGCCAATTGTTTCCAACCAACTCAATTCTTGCAATTTCTAAAGTTGATTCCTGTTCAACTCCCGAAACTACCAATCTAACATATTTTATTTCACTCAATGAAATATCATTGATTTTTTCAAAATGACTAATTGGAATTCTGATCAGTTTCCATCCTGTTTTGATACCACTTATTTCTGTTGAACCAGCAACATAAGTATCATCACTTAAAGAGACAGTTTTTGAAAAATAATTATTTGCTCTATCAAGATATCCCGACTTATCTAAATCTTCTGAATCAGGATATTTACCACCAATTTGAATTCTATCTCCGGTACCATTACCTTCAGTACCGTTAACTTTTGTATAATCATCAGATCCTTCAAAATAATTCCAATTATCATTATTTGGGTCATTGATATCAACGTCAATCGAATTGTTGATTAATGTTGATTCACCAGATTCTAAATATTGATTAAAAGTGGGTCCTTGAGAATCTAAACAACCTCCAAAACCATTTTCATAAATATCAAAACAACCGTCAAGACCTGTATCTTCGTTCTCATCAAGAAAACCATTTCCAAGGGCAAGTCCTGCATCAGGAATATCTTCAGTATTTAAAAAACCATTTCCATCATAATCTTCGCTGATTTTTCCTAAATCAATTGTGAGATTACCGCTATCTCCTCTTACCCATATTTCAAAAAACCTACTTCTAGTTTGATCATAATCTCCAATGAACATTGGTGAAGTAATCCCGGCCCATAATGAATCTGAAGGTACAGTAGATTGATAATCTTTAGGAGAGTATTTTAAAACTAAAATATCTGTTGTTAAATTTTGAGCTCTTTGAGAAGTAGAAATGTTAGGCCAAATACTGTTTGTTAAAACTTGTGAATAGGGGTTATACCAGTACATATTCATTCTGTGATTTTGATTGTAATCTTCAAATGAATTACTATTCAAAGGTGCAGATGAAATATTCCAAAATCTTCGTAAAATTGAAGGATTAGTAACTCTTTTTGAACCCTCAAAATCATCAATAAATGCCACACCATTTTTATCGTCAGTTTTTGAGTTTGATATTGAATTTGGATTTGGAAGTACCTGTGCTAACTCCCCTTCAATAGAAAAATTAGAGATTTTGTTGCTATTCATAAAGCTTAAATCATTAAATCTTTCTGATAAGTTTTCTAAATCTACTTCATATCTACCATTAATATCCCAAATGAAATTTCTTATTGGCTCATACCCAACCTCAACTTTTTTATTTGCAATTGATTGATCATAATATAACGCTGTAAAACCAAGGAATGATTTTTCATCAAAATCAATTTGTGCTCTAGAGCCTGCCATAATCTTTCTATCAAAAGTAACTAAGTCATGCTTATCATACGATATTCTTAAATTATCATCTGGGTTAATATTTTCTGATAAAGTAATAGTACCAGAAAAATAATTTATTTGATAGTCTCGACCCCTTATTAGTTTATTCCCATTAGAAAAAATCTCTTCGCTTCCTTCAACGAGAGTAAATCCTAAGTTAATAGATTTCTTTGGACTGGAATAATTTACAAAAATGGAAAATCTTGAATCACCAGCATATTCAGACAATATTGTGGAAGAGTACATTAAACCTTGCTGTAAAAATGGTTCAAGAGATTCATTATTATTACCTCCACTAATATCATTTGAAGATACAAATGGTAATAAAGCTGGTAAAAGTATCTCACCTGATTGTAAATCGATAATATTTGGATTATTATAATCAATTAATTCATCTGGTGAACTTTCACCATTTTGATTTAGATTATCTAAACCAAAAAGATTTAAAAAAGTTATTCCGTCATTTGAGCGATCACTTTTTGGGGTTGAAAAATTATCAATAATTCTTACTTCTAAACTTGATATATCTAAATTTGATGATCCAATGGAGTATACATTTTTAAACATTAAATCCCAGGTAGGATGACTTGGATGTGGAGACTGAGATTTAATCATTTTAAGCTCTAACGTATTTTGGTCCAAACTAATATTTTTCCCGATATTTAAAATTGTTTCTCCAGTTTCTCTATTTATTAAATCAAAATGAGCAGCAATAATTTCATTTTGTAGAACTTTAGTCATTTTTATAAATCCAAGATCTTCATTTATTATGTAATCGGTTCCACGTTCCAACTTTAAAAAATTTCCTTCTTTACTTTCATCCGACTCTTCATTTTTATTAAGGGGGTTGATGTAGGCAGTACCAGGATCTGCTTCTGGATTATTTGATGCATCAATTTTATACAATTCAAAGTTTTTTATAGAAATATTTCCTATAGGATGTAAACCATCTACTAAAGGATAAAATGAAGGTACATTGAGCTGGAAGCCACTATCTTGAAGTATTTCATTTGAACCATTACGAAACCACTCATGTACAAAAAAGTATAAATTTTTCTTATAACTGTAGTCCTTTATTTCTATTGAATTCAATTCAGAACTACCCTTATATAGCTGTGATTCTTTTTCGGTTTTTTCAATGGAAGCAATTGATGTTATGTTAAGTGGACCTAATTGAGAAAGTGCTTTGACTCCAAAAAGACCATTATTAGTACCAGAAAAAGTTACAAACTCCGTTGAGGGCAATGATAAAGATATATTTCCTACTTCTAAGCGTTTAAGGATATCATCTTCACCGCCGCTATATTCAAGTCTAATAGTATTTTCCCAATCGAAATCTCTTTCTGAATTCTGATCTAAAGAAACTGTTATTCTTTCTCCAACACTTCCCTGAACGCTAAGTTGCTGCTTTTGATCAAATTTAAAATTGGTTTTTTCTTGCTCCTTATAAGAAGATCGAACTAATTCTTGATCTTGATTTACTAACTTTGCAGAGAGGTTTATATTCCCAGATATTTGTAAAGACGCTCTTCCTAATGCGCCTAAATCTATTGAGGCAACTTGTAAATATTTATCATCTTTATTATTAGAAATATCATACTGCATCTTAAATGCATTTGCAATATTATACTTTTGATTTTTTGTCAATAAGTCATTTAAATAATTTTCAAAAGTATTTGTATATGGGATTGAACGAAAATCGTTCTCTAAGTCTTTATAAATTTTAATGGATGTAAAAGATTGATCTATAAATACAACATTTGTATTTAAATCTAAATCAAAGATACCAATTGGATAATTGGAAATATCATTAAATGAAAAATTGATATTTTTCTTTTTAGCAAATGGATCAATGAAATAATTATCAAAATTACCAGCAAGCAATAAAGAATTGAAAAAAAGAATTGTATATAAAAGAATTCTCATGGATTTAATTCGCTAATTTTTTTGATAAATTTTTGAATTGCTATACCACGGTGACTAACCTGATTTTTGACATCTGAATCCATTTCAGCTAGTGACAAATCAAATTCTGTAGAATAAAATATAGGATCATATCCAAATCCATTATTACCAACTTTAGACTTTAAAATTTTTCCTTCAATAGTACCCTCAACATTAAAGTCATTAATACCATCAACAAAAGAAATTATTGTTCGAAATCTAGCAGTTCTTAGGTCGTCATCAATGCCATATAATTTTTTTAAAAGTTTTGTCATATTTTCTTTATATGTTGCATTTTCTCCAGCATAACGAGCTGTATAAAGTCCCGGTGCTCCGTTCAATGCATCTACTTCTAAAATTGTATCATCTGCAACAGACGCAATTTTTGTATAATGGAATGAAGCCGTTGATTTTATAATCGAATTTTCTTCAATAGTGTTTCCATCTTCAACTATTTCTCCAATTCCAGGAAAATCAGCTAAAGATAATATCTCATCAAAAAATGGTTGAATCTTTACAGAAATTTCAGATACTTTGTGTTTATTTGAAGTAGCAATAACAATTTTTTTCATTTCTAAAACTAAGAAATATTTATGTGTTTATTAAATAACTAATATTGCTTACCTTTTCAGGCATTTTGTTGGCTCTGTAGCTCAGTTGGTAGAGCAGAGGACTGAAAATCCTTGTGTCGGCGGTTCAATTCCGTCCAGAGCCACTTCTTTATTATGAAACTCAGTAAAAAAAATATAGCAATTATAGTTGTGACTACACTTCTTGTGGTCTTTATTGGTTCTTTTTTGAGACAACCAAAAGTCTATACATTCTATAAAGAACAATTTGTACCAAGCGATATGGATACTGTATTTGAATTTTTTTCAAGACCTGAAAATCTTGAGAAAATAACTCCATCATCAATGGGTTTTAATATTATCACTCCAACGCCGATTGAAATGAAAGAAGGTGCTATAATTGACTATACTGTAAAAATTTTAGGAGTGCCTGTGCGCTGGAGAACTATGATTACTAGCTATAAAGAAAATGAATATTTTGTTGATGAGCAGCTTAAAGGTCCTTACAGTTACTGGCATCATAAACATACGTTTAAAGAGGTTGATGGAGGTATATTAATTATTGATGAAATAACTTATGCTTTACCAATTCAAGCCTTTCGAAGAATTGTTCATCCAATTTTGATAAAACCTCAGTTAAATCAAATCTTTGATTTCAGATTTCAAACAATTAAAGATAAATTTAAGTAATGATTAATTACATTCTTTCTAAGTCAAACATAATGATAAATTATGTCGGTTTTACGATTGTATGGTTTTCCTGTGTCTACAGTGGAGCTAAAGGAGACCCAATTATTGCTTTAATACCAACTTTTATTTTCTTATTCCTTCATTTTCTAATTGTCACAGACCATTTAAAAGAAGAAATACAACTAATTGTTATTTCTATTATCTTTGGTTTAATAGTTGACTCTAGTTTCTCTATACTTGGTTTTGTTAAATACAATGGTACATTAGATTTTGCGCCAAATCTAGCACCACTTTGGATAGTTTGTATGTGGGCAGGTTTTACAGCTCAGATAAATCATGCTATGAAATTTTTGATCGGTAAATATCCATTAATTTGTTTCTATGGATTACTTGCACCATTAGCATATATTGCTGGAGAAGGTATTGGCGCAGCTGTAGTTACAAATACTTATTTATCCTATGGATTTATTAGTATATCGTGGTCAATAAGTTTATTGTCTTTATTCAAAATTTCAGAATATTTAATGAGCAAATAAGATGAAAAAGATTATTTTTTTAATCTCTTTAATATTTTTTGGCTGTGCATCACAAAAACCTATTGAACCTAATGAAGTTTTGGATTTTGATATTCCTGAGCAATGGGAAGTTAGCATTTCACAAAATTTAGATTTTGATCAAGAGTGGTGGAAAATTTTTAATGACGATAATCTAAATTCTTATTTGGTTGAATTTATGGATGAAAATATAAATCTTGAAAAAGCGATGCTAAATACAAGAAAAGCCAAACAAGCATCAGTAATAGCAACTGGTAGTTTATTCCCATCAATTTCAGTAAATAGTAGTGCCGTTGAATCTGAGCAGAACACTGCAGGATTTCCTCCATTTTTTTCAACCTTATTTGGTCAATCATCTGATGAAGTAACCGTATTCACGCAAGAAAATTACAATCTATCACTTGGAACGCAATGGGAAATTGATTTGTGGGGCAAGCTTCGCCAAGGAAGAATTGCTACTAAACAACAATATCTATCTGCAATGTATTATGAAGATTTTCTTAAGCTTTCGCTGACTGCTGAGGCATCTAAGCTTTATTTTTCAATAATTGAAGCAGAACAAGTTTTAAACAATGCATCAAAAAAACTTAAAAATGCAGAAACTATTTTTGAGCTATATTCACTTCGCTACAACAAAGGGAGTATTTCCTTACAAGCGTACCAACAATCAGAAATAATATTTAATGCAACAAAATCTGATTATAATAATAAACTTCTGATTGTTAATTCTCTTAAAAGAGAAGCAAAGTTGCTTGTAAAAGACTACCCTTCAACAGAATTTGTAGTTAACAATAACTTTCCTAAAAAATTACCAAGCATTCCAAGTACTCTACCAGCAGATATTGTCAAAAGAAGGCCAGATTTAATTGCTCAACAATATAATTTACTCGCTAATAAAGCTTTAGATAGGCAAGCTCTTCTAACTTTATTTCCAACTTTTAGTCTTACTGGAAGTTATGGAAGCTCATCAAATGATTTAGAAGATTTAACTAATGAAGACTTTTCAGTATGGAATAAAGGATTAAACGTTTTTGTTCCAGTATTTAATGCAGGAAAACTAATTGCAAATAAAAAACTTGCTAAGACTAATAGAGAAATTGCAATGCTTGATTTTGTAAATACTTTGCTAAATGCATATAAGGAAGTAGAAAGTGGATTTGAATCTGATTTAATATCAGATCAAGCTTTAGAAATAATTAATCAAAATATTATTTTATCGGAAAGTATCTACGATACAACCTTTGAAGGATTTATTAAAGGATCTTCAACCTTCGAGGATGCTATTAATGCGAATAATGCACTTTATGACAATCTAGATTTAAAAGCTCGATTAGAAAAGGTTCGCATAGAACAGAGAATAAATTTAATTTTAGCTCTTGGCGGAGGATTTAAAACAAATGATTAAAAAATTAAAACCATTATTTATCTTATTAGGCGCATTTGCTATATCATATTTGTTATGGCTGCTAGGCCAGGTGCAACCTGACCCGGTAGAAGAAGCGCCAGCGCCGGACGTTATTGTTAAAATTTTAACCCCTAAAGATTTTCAAATTCAAATAAGTTCTAACGGTACAACAACGCCTCTCACCCAGACAGTATTGACTGCAGAAGTTGGTGGTGAAGTTATCTATCGTTCAAAAAAGTTTTCTGAAGGTTCATCAGTTATGGAAGGTGAAATTTTGGCAAAAATTGATGATACAGACTTACAACTACAGTACAAAAATGCTTTATTACAATTGGCAAATGCTGAAGTACAGCATTCATTGCAATTGGCAGAAGCAGAAGTTGCCAAAGAAGCCTGGGAAAAAATAGGTGATGGTGTTGCTAGCGATTTGACACTGAAAAAACCTCAGCTAAAGCAGGCTGAAGCATTATTGGAAGTGGCTAAAGCTCAGGTTAGTTCAGCCAAAAACAAATTAAACAAAACAGAAATCGTAGCACCTTATGCTGGCAGAATTCAAAGTGTAAATATTGATTTAGGTACAACAATTATTCCTGGACAGCCAGTTGGAGCTCTATACACTTCAAGCGAGATTGAAGTTACTTTAGCTGTAAAGGATAACGACTTGCAATTCTTGAGCATACCAATGGATGGAAGAAAGTTAGATCCAAGTGAACAAGCATTAGTTGAAATTAGAAGTTTTTATAAAGGTAAGAATCAAACTTGGATTGGGAGACTTGAAAGAGTAGACGGAGTTATAGACCCAGTTACAAGAATGATTAATCTTATTGCAGTCTTCAAAAACGATTTTATTGAAACTGATAAACCGAATCTTCCTATCGGACTATTTGTTGAAGCACAAATTGATGGTATTATATTAAAAGATATTTATTCAATACCTATAAACGCAATTTCTGAAAATAATGAAGTATATATTGTAAATAATGATAATGAATTAGAATCAAGACAACTATCGATTCTGAAAAAATATAGTGATTTTGTGATTGTTAAAGATGGACTGAAAGCTGGAGAAAGAATTGTCATATCTAAACTTTCAACTGCATCTAATGGAATAAAAGTTAACCCAGTATACAAATAATGCGCGGAATTGTTACTTGGTTTGTAAATAATAGTGTTCCTTCTAACCTATTTATGTTTTTCTTAATAGTTGGAGGATTTTTTATATCTTATCCATCGATAAAAGCAGAATTTTTCCCCACACCAGATCCAAAAGTAGTAACCATTGGGGTTCCTTATCCTGGTGCCTCTGCATCTGAAGTTGAAGCTTCCATTTCTTCAAAAATAGAGGATCGTCTTGAAGGCGTTGCTGGAATTAAAAAGATAAATTCAAGATCACTCGAAGGGTATGGCTATGTTGGTATTAGGGTTTTTCCTAGCGCAGATTTTGATAATACAGTTGAAGAAATAAAAACTATTATTGATGGTATTACCACTTTCCCTGAAAATAGTGAAGAACCAATCGTCAAAAAACTTGAGATTGTTGAAAAAGTTCTTGATGTAGTAATTCATGGGGATGTAGATGAAAATACTCTTTTGAGTGTTACTAAAAGTATTAACGAAGAAATAAAAAATCTTAGTGAAGTATCATTTACTGAAATTTATGGTAATAGAAATAGAGAAATATCTATAGAAATTTCTGAAAATAGTTTAGAAAAATATAACTTAACATTTGATGAAATTGCCTTTGCAATAAACATGGGTTCGATTGATCTTCCAGGAGGGGTCATCTCAAGCACTAAAGGTGATTTACTTATTCGTACAGTTGGACAATCTTATAAAGGATCTGAATTTGAGAATATAGTAATCAGGGCTAATCAGAATGGTAGCAAGCTCCTCTTGAAAGACATTGCTACAATTAAAGATACATTCGAAGAGGTAGATAAATTTATAAAATGGGACGGTGCTAATGCTATGTTCATTAGTGCAAATCTTGTTGGTGATCAAGACGTACTTACCGCAGCTAATCAATTAAGAAATTTTGTAAAAAATAAGAAAAATGATATGCCAAAAAATATCCAAATTGACTATTGGTATGATCAAGCAAGATTTTTAGAAGACAGAATAAATATATTATACAAAAATTTTGCTGTTGGAATGATTCTAGTGCTGATTCTTTTAACTATGTTTTTGAGACCATCTGTTGCATTCTGGGTTGCTATGGGAATTCCAATTTCATTTGGAGGTGCTTTAATTTTACTTCCAATGCTTGGAGTTACAATAAATGTATTGTCAACATTTATGTTTATTGTAGTTCTTGGAATTGTAGTTGATGATGCAATCATTGTTGGAGAAAATGTTTTCAGAAGAAGAATAAAGCTCAATGAAGACAATTTTACTTCGACTGTTAAAGGTACTATGGAAGTAATGCTTCCGGTATTTTTTGGTATTCTAACTACGATAGTTGTTTTTGCTCCCATGCTTGATTTAGCTGGAGATACCGGTCCTATTTGGAGAACTTTTCCATTAACTGCTATACCAATTCTTGTATTTTCTTTAATTGAATCCACAACAATTCTGCCTGCTCATTTAAATCATGCTGGAGAATGGTTTCAACATAGATTTGTAAAATTTGGTAAAGCCCTGAGTGCTGCAAGAAATTACTTTTCAGAAAAATTATATACATTCATTGACAATAAGTGGCTTCCATTGGTTAAAAAATCTATCAAGAACCGCTATCAAACTATTTCAATTTTTGTTGGAGTACTTTTAATATCTTTTTCCTTGCTTGCTGGAGGCTGGGTAAAGTGGCAATTTTTTCCTGTTTTAGAAGCTGAAGAAATAGCAATCGTAGTTGATCTTCCTGAAGGAACGCCTATAACCACTACTGAACAGGTAACAAGAATAATTGAAGAAGAAGCTCTTAAACTCAAAAGAGAATTGAATACTGAAAATGATAAAAAAATTATTTCTCATGTTTTGACAGCTGTTGGTGACCAATATTTTAGCAACCAAGAAGCTCAGAATAGCCCTACTGGACCAACAATTCAAGCTGCTTCAACACCTCATGTTGGAGAAGTGGTGGTAATTCTTACACCTGCTGACAGTAGATGGGGTTTAACCGGAGCATACGATATTATTAATATTTTAAGAAATAGGATTGGTATTATACCTGGTGTTGAGAGGCTAAACTTTAGTGCAAATATTTTCAGCGCTGGAAAACCAATTCATTTTGAATTTTCAGGTAACGATTTTGATGACTTGAATCGAGTGGTCAGTCAAACTAAATCTTTATTAAGTAATTATGCTGGTGTTTATGATTTAACAGATTCAGATAAGATTGGTAAAAGTGAACTTCAAATTGAACTTCTTCCTGCAGCAGAGTCATATGGACTTACTACTGCAATGATAGCAAAACAAGTTAGGCAGGCATTTTATGGTGAAGAAGTGCAACGAATTCAACGTCAAGATGATGATATAAGAGTTATGTTAAAGCTTACTAAAAGCGAGAGAGATAATGCTAGAACACTTGAAAATTTGAGAATTAGGACAAATACTGGTATTAAAATTCCATTGTACGCTGTTGCAAAAGTTAAAGAAATACCAGGTAAATCTGCGATTCAAAGAATTGATGGAAAACGAGTAGTTGAAATAACTTCGGATGTAGATATTAGCAAAAATACATCCTCAATGATTCTATCTTCCATGCTTGGTCCTGAAGGAAATCCAATTAGAGACTTTAAAAATATTTTAAGTAAAGAACAGAATGTATCATTTGCACTTGCAGGAGAAGCAGCGGAGCAGGCGGAGCAGCTTCAAGATATATTTGTAAAATTTGGTTTAGCAATTTTTACTATTTTTGTTTTATTGGCAATTCCACTTAAATCCTATTTTAAACCATTGATTATTCTATCAGCTATTCCATTTGGAATGGTTGGTGCTATTTTAGGACACCTAATGCTCTTTCAACCAATGTCTGTTTTATCATTATTAGGAGTTGTAGCTCTTTCTGGAGTTGTGGTAAATGACAGCTTACTACTCGTAGTTTTCGTTAATAGAGCTAAAGAAAAAGGCGATAGTACATTAAAGGCTGTAACAGATGCAGTTAGATCAAGATTTAGACCAGTAATATTAACCTCACTTACAACTTTTCTAGGGATTGCTCCTCTACTCTTTAATCAATCAACTCAAGTACTGTTCTTAAAGCCAATGGCAATTTCATTAGGAATTGGAATTTTATTTGCAACATTTGTCATTCTACTATTAGTGCCAGTATCATATGTGATTATTGATGATTTTATCAATTTGATATCAGGAAATAAAAAGAAAAGCGCCTAAGCTTCAAACTGTGAGTAGTTATGATATCTAACTTTTGCAGGATCATCATAATCAATTTTGACAATGGCTTTCTTTAAGATTCTTTTAAGAATAATAAGTCTATCCTTTTCTGATTGACTTTTTAACAACATTTTTTTTGCGCGCTTATCTATATCAAGCATAGATGCAATTTCAAATGCAGCTTTAGGCATGCTTATCTGAGCAATTTTTGCAGAGGCTCCTAATTTCATCAGTACTTCATATAAGAATACATTGGTTTCTTGGAGTAAAGTTTCATCTATTGAATCATCAATATCCTGCCAAGTTTTCACGTAAGCTTGTTTATAGTCTTTCGAATAGTTATAACTCTTAACAATAAATCGTTCAACTCCAGTTACAAGAATATCATACTCTCCTGTATCTCCTTCAGCTGCCGTGATTTGAGTAATTTCAGCTGTACACCCAATAGATAGTGTATCGTTATTTCTAGAATTAACAATACCAAATTTTTGATTATGCTTTAAGCAATATTCAACCATCTTTTTGTACTTTGCTTCAAAGATATGCAGCGGGAGTTTTTCTCCTGGAAGCAAAACTAAAGGGAGTGGGAAAATTGGAATTTTATCATTCATTGTATTATCAAAATACGTATTGTTTTATTAATTTTCACTATCAAAATTTTAAAAATTCTATTAAAAGGGTAAAAATGAAAAAAGATATTTTAGATCACGTAGCCATTTGTACTGATGATATAAATAAATCAGTTGAGTGGTATACTGAAAATTTTAAATGTGATATTTTATATCAAGATAGTTCTTGGGCAATGCTTGAATTTGATAACGTTAAGTTAGCTTTAGTTTTACCTGAACAACATCCATTCCACTTTGCTATACTAAAAGATAATGTAGAAGATTATGGTAAGCCCGTAACTCATCGAGATGGATCTGTATCAGTGTATATAAAAGATAGATCTGGCAACAACATAGAAATTCTGAGGTACTAAAATGAAAAGAATCGTTATTATGAACTGTATTACAATTTCTCTCATTGTGATTTTGTCATACATTTCTACACCAAATAATCAAATCCTTACTAATCATCATTTAATAACTGGATTTGGATCAGTAATTGCATTTATGAGTGTTTTATGGATTGTGAGTTTACTTGTTAAAGATGCAAGCATTGTTGATATTTTTTGGGGGCCTGCGTTTATAGTTCTTGGGTCCTCGTTACTTGTATCAATGGACCAAGTTTACTCTGAAAGATCGTTGTTCATTCTATTCCTAGTATCACTATGGGCAATAAGACTGGCGTCACATATTGGATTTAGAAACATTGGTCATGGTGAAGATTTTCGATATGTTGAATGGAGAAAAGAAAGCGGTAAAAACTATTGGTGGCATAGTTTCATAAGAGTTTTTCTACTTCAAGGAGGTTTATGTACCTTAGTAGGCGTATCAATTTACTTTGGGTATCTAAATGAAAAACCTTTATCATTCATTGAGACTATGTTTGCATCAACAATATTTTTTATTGGTCTAGCTTGGGAGTCAATTAGTGATTTGCAATTAAAAGCTTTTAGAAAAGATCCCAAAAATAAAGGTAAAATTTGTAAAAGCGGATTATGGAAGTATTCAAGACATCCTAATTATTTTGGCGATCTTGTTGTTTGGATAAGCATTTTTACTTTTAGTATTTCTAGTGAAAATCTTTTATTTATTGCAGGTTCATTTTTAAGTCCATTGATTATGGGGTCCATTTTTTATTATATTACGGGCCCTATTATGGATCAAGCAATGATGCAAAGTAGGCCAGATTACAAAAGATATATGAAAAATAGTAATTCACTAATTCCAAAATTCAAATAAAAGAGGGAAAAAATGTATAATAAGTTATTGTTAACACTTTCAATATTCGTATTTATAGCATGTGGTGGTGGAGCTCCACAAGAAGCACAAGTTGTAAATATTGGATCTTTAGGTTCTGAAATGAAATATGATGTTGAAGAATTCACAGTTAAAGCAGGTTCGAAGGTTAAAATTGTTTTAAAAAATAATACTCCTTTAGAGTTTATGGGTGAAATGCAACACAATATTGTCATTTTCAAAGATGAATCTGCTGCTCCAGAAATCATCAAGCTAGCTGAAAGCTACTTTGGTGGTGATGCTCCAGATGATAATAGAATTCTTGCGAAATCTATATTAATAGATAAGCAAGAAGAAACTACTATTGAATTTGACGCGCCTAAAAAGCCAGGTAGATATTTGTACGTCTGTACATATATTGCCCATGCAGGTTCTATGCGTGGTTATATGATCGTAGAGTAATTCCTTTTTAGAGCATTAACACGCTTGGATGAATTTATAAATCTGCATATATTACGATTCTAATATTGAGATTATATCTCAAAAGGGAAAAATATGAGTGAATTTTTAATTATGTTTAGAGAAGTGCTTGAAGGAGTGCTTGTTGTAGGAATACTTTATACTTTTATCGTTAAAACAGGTAGAGAACATTTAAAGAAAAGTATAATTAATGGTGTTATTGCATCATTTGTGGCTACTGGAATCTTTGCTGTTATATTTCAAATTTTGTATGGAGGCTTCGAAGGAAAGCAGGCTGCTCTTTTTGAAGGGACAACCATGTTAATTGCTGCCTTTTTGCTTTCAACAATGATTATTTGGATGGGTAGAAATAAGAATGTTGCTGCAAGTTTAGAAAAAGAAGCTTCAGATATAATTGAAAAAGATAAGAATGTTTCTTTAGGTCTTTTTGCATTAACATTTTTTGCAATTTTCAGAGAAGGTGTTGAAGTAGTACTTTTCATGTATGCTATTGTAATCCAATCAAATGGTCTTTCTATTGGTGGCTCAGTTTTAGGATCTATTGTTGCGCTAATGATTGGTTACGCAATCTTTGTACAAGGTAAAAGAGTTCCTTTAAAACAGTTCTTTAATGTGACATCTATATTACTCATTTTTGTATGTGCTGGATTAGTTGCATATGGCGTTCATGAATTCGAAGAAGCATTTTATACTAAAGATGAAATGAAGCAAATGGAGATATGGAATGTTAATGACAAAGGTCCCGTTTTTGGATTTAATATCGATAATAATGGAACTCCAAAACCACTATTGAGCGATAAAGGTGCAATAGGACAGTTGTTCAAAGGCTTTTTCGGATATAATGGTAACCCAACTTCTACAGAGCTGGTCAGTTGGCTACTTACTTTAACCCTTGTATCATTTCTTTGGAAAAGAGCATCTAATCCTAACAAGACATAATTAAGATTCATTAATGATATCTTTAAGCTCTGTAATTATCATTGCAGTTGCTCCCCAACAAATACATTCATTGAAATGATAGGCGGGAACATTGATTTTAAAACCTGACTTATTGATTGGAGTGTTTAACACTAAATTATTATCAATTAATTCATCGAGACTAACCTTATAAACCTGATCAACTTCGCTATCATTAATTTTAATTTGAGGATGAGTCTCTGAATACCATAAAAAAACATGAATATTAAAATACGATACTGGTGTATAAAGACTAGAAAGTTGTCCAAGGCTTTTTAAGGTTGAAGAATCAATCCCAATTTCTTCTTTTGTCTCTCTAAGTGAAGCATTTTGTGCAGTTTCATTTTTATCAATAGCTCCCCCAGGTAAAGATACTTGGCCTTTATGATGCTCAACATTATCAGTTCTTTTTGTTAGCAAAAAAAATAATTGATTATTTTCTTCAAATAAAATGATGCTTACGCTAGCCTGCTTAGCATCTTTTGGAGGAATGAATGCTTTTTCTGTGATACTATTTATTGGAATTACAGCCATTTTTTTATGACTCTTCCATCCAGGTAATTCAGAATTACTGCCAACTCTTTCCTTTATTAATGCAATTATTTTGTCTACTTTCATATCCGTGAAATATAAGCACATAATTTGGGATTGGAATGGAACTTTGCTTAATGATTTAACCTTATGCGTTGATCTACTTAATGTATCTTTAGAAAAAAGAAAGCTTCCCGAAATGACTGAAGAAAAATATAGAAAGAAATTTCTTTTCCCAATTAAAACTTTCTATGAGTCTATTGGATTTGATTTTTCAAAAGAAGAGTTTACAATTGCTAACGACGAATTCCATCTAGGCTTTGAACAAAACTTTAAAAAACTAGCTTTACAACCTTATGCTCAAGATACCATTGCTCGTTTCCAGAAATTGGGAGTAACACAAAGCATATTATCTGCAACAGTTCAAAGCCGACTTGAAGAGCAAGTAGATTTTTTTGGCATTACACATCTACTTGATAATGTTGTTGGCATAAGCAATACACCATCAGGCTATGGAAAAGAATTTGAAGGAAAGGAATTATTAAACAACACTGATATACCGCTTGAACAAACAATTATTGTTGGTGATAGCATGCTAGACTTTACTGTTTCAACAGCACTTAGCATTGATTGTGCACTACTTTCCAATGGCCATAACAATTTAGAAAGACTTCAAGCCACAGGTTCAAAAACTTTTGCTAATATTCAATCGTTTTCAAATTGGATCTTAGATTGACTTAGGTTGTTATCCCACCATCAACCGTAAAAATTGACCCTGTCACAAAATCTGATGCTTCAGATGCAAGATAAAGCGCCATTCCCGATATATCATCTGGCGATCCCATTTTACCCTGTGGAATTGATTTAATAATTTTGTTATGTGTATCTTCGTTCTCCCATAACGCTTTACTGAAATCAGTTTTAATGAGCCCAGGAGCTAATGTATTGACATTAATATTGTATTCACCAAGCTCTTTAGCTAAGACTTTTGTAAGCATTACTACAGCAGCCTTACTTATGTTATAAACCCCTAAACCTTCGAGGGGTGTTTTAGCAGCTATGGAAGCTACATTAATAATTTTACCAGAATTATTATCAATCATCGTCTTACTACATGCTTTTGCAAAATTAAAATAGCCTTTGACATTAACATCAAAAATTTTATCCCAATGAGAATCTTCAGAATTCAAAATCGGTCCATAGTAAGGATTTGCCGCCGCGTTATTTACTAGAATATCGACTCCATTAAATTTTTCTAATGTATGATCTACAACGGATTGAATGGATTCTTTATCGCTTGTATTGCATTCAATAGGAATCAGGTTGAGTCCATTTGATATTGCTTCATTAACCGCAGAATCAAGATTTTCTTTTTTTCTGCTGCAAATCACAACATTTGCACCCGCTTGTGCAAGTTTCGTAGCAATAGCTTTACCTATTCCTTTTGATCCACCAGAAACTATTGCGTTTTTGTTGTTTAAATCGAGCATTTATTTTTTCTTTCTACTTTCAGCCATTGCTTTCCACATTGATTCAGGCAATTTAGTTAAATCGGAAAATTCTCCTGCTCCTGCTATCCATTCTCCGCCATCAATAGTAACAACTTCTCCGTTAATGTATGCAGAACCATCGCTCATTAAATAAGATGCTAGATTTTCTAATTCATGTCTTTCCCCAAAACGTTTCATGGGAATTTTATTCTTCATATCATCTTCAAAATCATCAAATCCTGGAGGCATTAATCTTGACCATGCTCCTTTTGTAGGAAAAGGTCCCGGTGCTATTGCATTAAATCGAATATTATATTTACCCCACTCTACAGCTAATGATCTTGTCATTGCCAAAACACCAGCTTTTGCAGCTGCAGACGGTACCACAAAGGGTGAGCCAGTCCAAGCATATGTGGTTACAATACTTAGAATATTACCTTTTTTATTTTTGATCATTTCTTTCCCAAGCACACTTGTGCAATTCCATGTACCCATAAGCACGATGTCAATTACAGCTTTAAAAGCATTTTGACTAAGCATCTCAGTTGGAGAAATAAAATTACCAGCAGCATTATTCAACAGTGCATCAACTGTTCCAAATTTATCTAATGCCTGTTTTGACATAGTTTCAACATCTTCAATTTTTCGAACATCACCAGGGCAAGTTAACACATCGATATTTTTTTCTGAAAACTCGTGTGCTGCCTCTTCAAGTACTTCTTTTCTTCTTCCGCTAATGACTAAATTGGCACCAAGCTCACCAAATCTTCTTGCCATACTTTTGCCTAAACCAGAACCACCTCCGGTAACAACAATAGTTTTGTTTTTTAATAAGTTGTCTTTAAACATATTGTATTCTCCCCTTTATTACTTTAATGCGTCTAAATTATTTTTTATTGTCTCGGTTTTTTCTTTGAGTGGATCTAACACAGAATCCTCAATGACATCACCTATTTTTTCTTCACTATTTTCAAGCTGTGTCTTGATTTCATCCATGTTGGGCAAAGGTTGATTTGTGAAAAGTAAATAAGCACAGTACAAAATAAATAAGGTTACCCCAAGTGTAACAATTTTAAATAGTTTTTTAATTACACTAAAGGTTATCATAGTAATTAAAACTATTGCTACAGCAAGATAAGCAGGATTATCCGAAATGCTATTTAACAGATTTTCTAACATTATATCAATTTATACATTACATTTCTACTTTACAAAGATGAAACATAAATCAACAAAAAACGTTAATAATAATGTGATTAAAAAAGTATGTGTTTTATTCTTTTTGCTAAATCTTGTTTTTGCTCAAGATAAAATTGAGCTGAAACAAGCTGATTCTTTATCATCCATTCAAACTAATAATGAAACCCTTACTTCATTAAAAGGTAACATTATTTTCAAAAAAGGGGATCAACTACTTTATGGTGACAGAGCTATACAGTCAAGTAACAATGACATAGTAAAACTTTACGATAATGTGAAAATTGAAGATGGAAATAAAACAATATTTTGCGATTCTTTATTCTTCGATACTGAAAAAGATAAAATAGAACTACTCGGACGAGTCAGTATAAATAACGGCAATCAAATAATTACTTCTACCAAAGGAAGGTTGGATAATAAAAATGAAAAAATTACACTCTTAAGTAATTCAACTGTTGAGGATAAAAACCAAAAAATTGAGGGTGATTTAATTGAAATTATTTTTGAAAAAAGTGAAATTATATCATTAGAAGTTTTAGAAAATGGTTCCATTTTTTCTAAAAACTTTGGGTATGAAAAAGATAATAATAACCAAAATCAATCTATTGAAAATCAAGATATACTTACTGGTAATATTATTAGTATAAGTATGAAAGATAATCAAGTCGATGAAATTGAGCTTAAAGGAATGGCTTCAAGCTTTATACACCTATATGAAGATTCACTTTATCAAGGTACAAATGAAATTTCGGGCGATAAAATTGTCTTACAATTAAAAAATAATAATGCTACCGAATTAGTATCTAATGGAGGTGTAATAGGTAAATTTATTCCTTCTTCTTCAAATTCATCAGGGCAGGAAAAAGTAGATTATAGTGGAGATAGAGTAGAATTTGATACTAATTCAAGATCCTCAAAAATGTATGGGAATGCTAAGATCGTTCAAGTTGGAATGGATTTAACAGCTGCTCAAATAAATCTTGACTGGAAAAGCAACATTCTAGAAGCATTTAGCACTAATGCTTTTAATGAAGATGAAAATTTAGAACCTACTTTAATTGAAAATGGTCGCGAACCAGTTTCAGGAAAATCTATGGTTTATAATATTAAAAATAGAAAAGGGAAAGTAATTGCTGGTAAAACTAAAGTACAAAATAATACTTATATCGGCACACAAATTACTACTGTTTCCGATAGCACTTTTTACATTGATGATTGCATTTTCACGTCCTGCGATCCATCAAAATTTTATATTGGAAGTAAACAGGCAAAAATTATTTATGGAGATAAAATTATACTAAAGCCATTAAACATCGTTGTCGGAGGTGTACCAATTTTTGGTATACCAAAAGCTATCTTTCCTCATTCCAATGAAGAAAGAAGGTCCGGTTGGATCATGCCATCTTTCGGGTCATCAGATAATCGAGGAAACTACTTAGATGGGCTTGGATATTATTTTGCTCCAAATGATTATTTTGGTTCTGAAAATTCAATTATTTTTGCTGATAGACAGGGCTTAATTCTTAAATCAAAAAACCAATACAAAAATCGTTACAAATTTAGCGGTGGATTCAACTTTGAAATTCGTAAATATTTGAGCTCCTCAGAACAGGATATTGCAAAACTAAATGAAAATAACAAGACAGATTTTTCTTTAAATTGGAATCATAATCAAATTCTTCGTAACGACCAAACACTAAGATCGAATGTAAGCTATTACAGTAATGGTGAATACAATCGTGAGACAAGCATTGATCCAATCAAAAGATTAAATCAGCAAGCAATTTCTAATGCTACATACTCAAAAAGATGGAAAGATAAAAATATCTCAATGAGCGTCAATGTATCCAACAAACAAGACTTAATGTCCAAAAATAAGGTTAATAGCTCATCTTCTTTTTATCAAAATCCTACTAGTCTTTCTTCTTCAATCACAGAGAACACAAGCACGCTTCCTTCATTAAATTTTCGAGTTGGAAGAAGAAACTTATTTCGCAATTCAAAAGAATCTTTTTTGAATAATATTCAATGGGATTTTAATTCAAGAATTTTAAATAATTCTAAAAACTATTATCGCTCTCAAGAGTTGATTGATGAAGAAGGAATGAGCAGCTTTCAATGGGAACAGGATGATGATGGAAATGCTATTACTTTTAATCAAAGTGATATGATGTTAAAAAATAAATTTAGCATTAATGCTCCATTTACTGCTTTTAAGTATGTTGCAATAAACCCAAATATTAATATCAGTTCTGACTTTGTAAATAGATTTCAAGAAGCGTCCATTAATGAAGAAAATGAAGTAGAATTGAATACGATTGACCGCTTTAAAAATAGGACTACCTCAAATTTGGCTTTATCAATATCTACCAAAGTGTACGGCATTCTACCATTTAAGGTGGGAAATTTTCAAGCTATAAGACATGTAATGACACCAAGGATTGGATTTTCATATTCCCCTAATTATCTCAAAAATGATAATTATTTTCAGGAATTTAATGATGAATACTATGATTATTTTTCTGGAACCCTTATAGGCTCTACTCCAAGAACAAGTAGTAAAAAAATTAACTTATCTCTTGGAAATGTATTTCAAGCAAAGAGAAGTATAAATAATGAAGAAGAAAAAATAGATCTTTTTTCTTTACGTATGAATACTGGGTATGATGTAAACAAAGAAGAATTCAAATTATCTACTTTAAATTCTTCTTTAAGAAGCAGCTTAAAAAATGGAACAAATATTGATATGAATTTTACTCATGATTTTTATGAGTTTAACAAAGAAGAAAGTGTAAGAATAAATGAACTCCGATCAGTTCCTAGGCTTACTGGTATCAGACTTTCAACAAATTTTACATTAAAGGGTAAAAAGAATGATATTCAAAATGATAATGAATTATCAGAAGAAACAAAAAATTTCCTAAATGATTTTTCCTCGAATGTTTGGCAAAGCAGAATTGGAGTAAGTTATACATTAAACAAAATTAATCCGGACAATAAAATTGAGAATTTTTGGCTTAATTCTAATACAAGTATAAATGTAACAAACAATTGGAAGTTAAATTATAATGCGAGATTTAATCTTATTGATAAAAATATAGTTCGACACAATTTGACACTTTATCGAGAAATTGATTGTTGGGAATTATTTGTTGATTGGACTCCTAATGGATATGCTAGAGGATTATATTTTAGATTAAACTTAAAATCAGATATGCTTCAAGATCTAAAAGTTGAACAAAAAACAGGAATCTATACTACTAGACCAAGTTTTTAGGTGTTATTACTTAAAAAAATTATTAAAGTTGTTTTGTGAAATCAAAATTCCAGAAAATTAAAGGAACTTATGATATACTTCCGCCGGAAAGTAAAAAATGGAATACAGCTATTTCAATTCTTCAATCATTAAGCGAACAATTTGGATATGAAGAAATCAAAACTCCAACAATTGAAAATATTGATTTATTTAAACAAAATATTGGATATGAAACTGATGTTTCAAAGGAAATGTTTTCTTGGGAAGATCCTTCTGGCAATCAATTAGTTTTAAAGCCTGAAATGACTGCTCCTGTTGTTAGAGCGTACATCGAATCAGGATTTTTTAGAAGCAAACCTTTGTGCAAACTATTTTATATTGATGCTTTATTTCGTAGAGAAAAACCGCAAAAAGGAAGGCAAAGACAATTTCATCAATTCGGGATAGAAGCACTTGGATCTTCTGAGGTTGAACAAGATGTAGAGGTTATTCTTTTGGCAACAAAAATATTATGTCATTTAGGCATTTCAAATACAACTCTTCAAATAAATGATATTGGTAATTATGAAACTAGAAAAAAATATCAGGAAAAATTGAATGAATACTTTTCAGATTATAAATCTAGTCTATCAAAATTATCTCAAAATAGATTAGGAAATAACTCTTTACGCATTCTTGACAGTAAAGAAGAGGAAGACATCGAAATCATTAAAAATGCTCCATTGATAAAAGAATTTTTAACAAAGGATGAATTAAATAACTATTCATCACTTTTAACTCACTTAGACGCATTAGAAATACCTTACAAAGAAAATGGTCATTTAGTGAGAGGGCTTGACTACTATAATGGAACTACGTTCGAAATTTCAAATATGTCATCAAAATCACAAAATGCGCTACTTGGTGGTGGAAGATATGACAATTTGGTTGAAAGCATGGGTGGTCCATCTACACCTGCTGTCGGGTTTGCTGCAGGTATTGAAAGACTTTTAATTGAATCATCAACGGAAGATAAAAATGAAACAATAGATTTTTTCATTGGTTTTGAATCTCACGCTGAAAGCGCTATTAAGATAGCAAATCAATTAATTGATGAAGGTTATTCCCTTTATATTGATACTTTAAAAAAATCTGAAAAGAATCAGTTAAAAAATGCAATTAAAATGAATGCAAGTTTTTACTTAAGATGTGATGAATCAATTAAGCTAAAAAACTTGACTTCAAAAGAAGAATTAGTTGTAAATAATATTTCAGAGCTCAAAAAATTTATAAAATTGTAACCCAATAATTTATATTTATATATAAATATAAATTTTTGACAAATACTCTTCGATTTGTGTAAGTTGCCAACCAATATGTCAAAAAATGAAAAACTATTAATTATTGTAGAGTCTCCATCAAAGACCAAAACAATATCAAAATATGTAGATAATGCATCAGTTATTGCTAGCGTAGGTCACTTCAAAGATCTTCCAAAAAAAGATATGGGAATAGATATTGATAATGATTTTGCTATGCAAATAGAAAGTATGCCTGATAAGAAAAAGTTTCTATCTCAATTAAAAAAAGAGGTGAAAATCGCTGATCGTATTTTAATTGCCACTGACCCAGACCGTGAAGGTGAAGCAATTGCAGCAGATATTGCATCTGAAATCAAAGGAGATATTGAAAGAGTTGAATTCACTGAAATAACAAAACAAGCTGTGTTAGAAGCAGTTAATAATTCTCGAAAAATAAATTATGATTTGGTAGATGCTCAACGTGCCAGAAGAGCTATTGACCGTATTGTTGGTTTTTCATTTTCTCCAGTACTTTGGAAAACATTAAGATCTTTAAAAAATAAAGGATTATCAGCTGGTCGTGTACAATCAGTTGCTCTAAAACTATTGGTTGATCGTGAAAAGCTTAGAAATAAGTTTATTGAAAATAAATTTTATGCTATTGATGCAAATATTTCGGAAGAAAAAAGCGGTGAAATTTTTAAGGCATCATTAGTTTCATATAACGGAAAACCTGTTGCTAAAAGCGATGACTTTGGAAAATATGATTTTGGTTTAAAAAATGATAATATTATTCAAGTAGATCAAAAATTAGCAGAACAAATAAAAGAAGAATGCAATGCTAATGATTGGTTAGTTAATAATATTGAAAGTAAACCAACTTCCAGCTCTCCAGCGCCGCCGTTCACCACAAGCACGCTACAACAAGATGCTTCAAGAAGATTTGGATTTTCTCCAAAAAGAACAATGGTAGTTGCACAAAAACTTTATGAACAAGGATTTATTACATACATGAGGACTGATTCTACCCATCTTTCGTCTGAAGCATTAAATGCTTCCAAGAAATTTATAGAAAGCAGTTTTGGGAATGATTTTTTATCTGAAAAAACGAATATCTATAAAAATAAAGTTGCCAATGCTCAAGAAGCTCATGAAGCTATTCGTCCAGCAGGTACAGCATTTAGGAAAGTTGAAGATGTTCAAAAAATAGGTGCTGATGAAGCAAAGCTATATGAATTAATTTTAAATAGAACAGTTGCTTCTCAAATGAAACCTGCACAATATATTCGAACAAACGTTGAAATTCATAATGGAACATCTATCTTTAAAGCAAGTGGGAATGTTACAGTATTTAAAGGTTACACTTTAGCTTATGAACAAGCTTTGACAAGAAAAGATAAAGGCAGACCTGATAGCCTACCAGCTTTAGATAAACAATCCAAAATTCAAAGCAAGGAAGTATTGCTTGAAGAAAAAACAACATCTCCTCCTAGAAGATTTTCAGAGGCTATGTTAGTTAAAGAAATGGAAACAAGAGGAATTGGAAGACCTTCTACTTACTCTGCAATTATAGAAAAATTGTCACAAAAAGAATATGTTGTGAAAAAAAATAAAACTCTAATACCAACTTTTGTTGGAATAGCTGTATCACAACTATTAGAAAACCATTATAATTCATTATTCAATGAAAGATTTACAGCTGATATGGAAAATCGTTTGGATGCTATATCCAGATCTGAAAATTCATACTTAGAAGTATTAAAAGAATTTTATTATGGTAATAATGACTACAAAGGAGTAGCAAAATTATTAGACGAAGAAGTAGATATTGCAAAGGCATGTACTGTAAATGTAGAAAAAGATTTAGATATTAGAATCGGCAAGTTTGGTCCATATGTACAAAAAGATGGTAATAATACAACTATTCCTGAAGATTTATTTTTTGGAGAGCTAAACAAAAAGAAATTAGACGATCTTGATAGTATGCAGAAAGAGAATAATATTATTGGAGTACATACTAATGGAGAAAATATTTTATTAAAAATTGGTAGATACGGACCATATGTCGAACTTGAAGAAAGTAAAAAAAGAAAGTCTGTTTTAAAAAGCATTGGCATAGAAAATGTCACACAAGAGATAGCTATCGAATTATTAAGTCTTCCAAAAAAATTAGGTACTCATCCAGAGACAGATGAAGATGTTTTAGCTGATTTTGGACCATATGGTCCTTACGTTAAGTGTGGTAAAATAAATGCATCAATGAAATCAGATGAGAGCCCATTAACAATAACATTAGAAAATGCTGTAAAGTTAATTAAAGATAGAAAGCTAAAATTTGAGCCAAAAGTACTTGGTGAACATCCCAAAACTAAAATTGAGATATCAATCAAAAGAGGGCGATTTGGACCATACGTTACCGATGGAAAGAAAAATGCGTCTTTAAAAGGATATGTAGTTGATGAAGTCACTTTGGATCAAGCAGTACAATTAATTGACGAAAAATCATGACAAAAAATTTATATTTATTGTTTTTAAGTACAGTTTTATTGCTTGGATTTCAATCTTCTATTGAAGAACGCTTATATACACTTAATAGAGATCTTATGTGTCCAGTCTGTGATGGGCTGACCTTAGAGCAATCTCAAGCTGCGCCCGCCCTAGAAATGAAAGACGAAATTAAAAAAATGGTGATTCAAGGAATGTCTGATGAAGAAATTAAAGAACATTTTGTACAAAAATATGGTATTGAAATACTCGCTAACCCTCCAAAAAAAGGTTTTGATACTCTAGTTTGGCTCGCACCTCTATTTTTTGGTTTTTTTGGAATAGTTTTTCTGTACAGATATATTTTTTCTTAAACTCTATACGAAATGAGTGTAAAACATTTAGATAAAATTGTTTCTCTTTGTAAACGTAAAGGCTTTGTCTTCCCAAACTCTGAGATTTATGGAGGATTAAAAGCGTCTTACGACTATGGACCTCTTGGTGTGGAATTAAAAAAAGCTATATCTGAAAAATGGTGGAAAGCTATGACGTACAATTCAAACATTGTTGGGCTTGATAGTTCTATTATGGTTCACCCAGATGTATGGGAAGCAAGTGGACATATCGCCAACTTTAATGATCCTATGACGGATAATAAGGACTCCAAAAAACGTTATAGAATTGACGATTTGTTATCCCAGCAAAAAAGTAAAGTTATTGATGCCCTATGTGAAATACTGTCTATTGAAAATAAAAATGATAATGACACTCTTGATAAAATCAGTCACACTTTACTTCAAGAATCAGATAAATATAGTATTGCTTTAGAATCAGCAGGAGTTATTGATCCATTTTCAGGAAATATCGGAAAATGGACCCCAGCTACTCAGTTTAACCTGATGTTTCAGACAAATTCAGGTCCATCAGAAAAATCTGGTAAAAGTATTTATTTGCGTCCTGAAACAGCTCAAGGGATTTATATTAATTATTTATTAGTTCAAAATTCTATGAGATTAAAAGTTCCATTTGGTATTGCTCAAATTGGAAAAGCCTTTAGAAATGAAATTATTGCAAGAAATTTTATTTTTAGAACAAGAGAATTTGAACAAATGGAAATGCAATATTTTGTTCACCCATCAGAAGATGAATCATCAATGGAGCATTGGAAAGATAAAAGAATTAGCTTTTATTCTGAAGAATTAGGAATCAGCAAAGATAATTTAAAATTTCATCAACATTCGGAAGATGCCCTTGCTCATTATGCAAAAGATGCTTTTGATATTGAATATAATTTCCCATTTGGTTGGGGTGAAGTTGAAGGTATTCATAATAGAACAGATTTTGATTTAAAAGAGCATGAAAAATTATCTGGGAAAAATATGATGTATTTTGATGCACTTAAAAATGAAAAATATCACCCTTTTATCATTGAAACATCTACTGGCTTAAATCGACTATTTTTAATGACTCTTTGTGAATCTTATTATGAAGATAATGAAAATAATAGGACTGTATTAAAACTGCCTTTTGATTTGGCTCCAAATAAAATTGTAATTTGTCCTTTGCTTAAAAAAGATGGTCTTCCTGAAAAAGCCAAAGAAATATATGATTCAATAAACGCGACACATAAATGTGTGTATGATCAACAAGGTTCTATTGGAAAAAGATACTATAGACAAGATGAAGCAGGAACTCCTTTTGGAATTACCATTGATCACGAAACCTTAGAAGATAATTCTATTACAATTAGAGAAAGGGATTCAATGGAACAACATAGAATACCAGTTGATAACATTTTAAAATTCATTTCAGAAAATAAATAGTACAGGAGAAAAGTATGCGCTCTGCTAATCCAGCATTAAATAATAACACTTTTAGAAATACAAGACGAGTTAGCGGTGAGCAAGCTATGTCTATAGACGGTACAGTAAATAAAACTGCATTAAGTCTACTTTTGGTCATGACATCTGCGATCTACACATGGAATAATCCTGAAGTTGGATTGGCTTTATTTTGGCCTGTTACTATATTTACTTTTGTTTTATTAATGATTACAATTTTTAATAAGAAATCTGCCCCAATTACAGTCCCATTATATTGTTTAGCTGAAGGACTGGTTTTAGGTGGAATCTCCGCCTATGCTAATGCATTATATCCTGGGATTGCTAATCAAGCAATCGCATTAACATTTGGAATTTTGGCAGCTCTATTATTTTTATATAAAAGTAGGCTAATTGCTGCTACAGAGAATTTTAAATTAGGAGTTTTTTCTGCTACTTTTGGTATACTCATTGTATATTTATTAAATCTTATTCTATCCTTGTTTGGCTTCTCTTTCATGGGGCCATTATTTGGCAACGGATTAACAGGAATTTTATTTTCTCTCTTTGTTATTGCAATAGCTTCTTTAAATCTTGTATTAGATTTTGATTTTATTGAAAATGGAGCTGAACAGGGCGCTCCAAAATATATGGAGTGGTATGCTGCATTCGGACTGATGATTACTCTGATCTGGCTTTATATCGAAATACTCAATCTTCTAATGAAACTTAGAAGTAGAAGGTAATTATTCTCTCTCTTTAAATTATTGACATATACACCACTTTAAACTAAGTTATATCCACTAAGGGTATATTGCACTTAAAATGAAGTGCGTACCGAACGATTTATATTAATAATATGTACATAAACAAAGGAAATAAAATGAGAAAGCTATATAACATGCTAGCATTAGTAGTTGCTATCTCCGGCTTTATGTTTGCACAAGGTTCAGTTTCAGGTACAGTTACTGATGGAAATGGGAATGCCCTATTTGGTGCTAACGTAACAGTTGAAGGTACAGCGTCTGGTGCTGCAACAGGAGCTGATGGTTCTTATTCAGTCGACGGTGTTACAAGTGGAACATATACTGTTACTGCTTCATACATTGGATACGAATCCGCCAGTATTTCTGTAAATGTAGATGGTGCTTCTACTGCTAATTTTTCTTTAGCATCTAGCGCTGTGGCTGGGAACGCTGTTTCTGTCCTTGGTTCTAGATTTTCAAGAAATGTTGATGAACAAGCTGTTCCAGTTGAAGTAATTACTGAGCTTGAAATTCGTGCATCTGGTTTCACAGAGACCAATGAACTTTTGCAAGCCTTAGTTCCATCCTATAATTCTCCGAAAGGTTATATTACTGATGGTTCTGACCACATGAGACCAGCAACCCTAAGAGGTATGGCTCCTAATCAGACTCTTGTACTTGTAAATGGTAAAAGACGTCACCAAGGTGCTTTAGTTCACGTTAATGGTTCTGTTGGTAGAGGATCTACACAAGTAGATTTAAACGCTATTCCTGCGAGTGCAATTGAAAAGATTGAAGTACTTCGCGATGGTGCTGCCGCACAATATGGTTCAGATGCAGTAGCGGGTGTTATAAATCTTGTACTTAAAGAAACAGGTGGATCAGATGTAAGTGTAACTTTTGGACAAAACTTATCTTACTTTGAAAGAGGATACAATGCTGGAGAGGGCTTTATTGATGGTCAAGATGACACTACTTACGGTTGGGATGTTAACGAAAACGATGGTATTGGTTATCAACCGTATACAGCTGATAGAGGCTGGGCACGTCCAGGTGTTGAAAAGGTTCTAAAGAAAGATGGTAAAAATTTAATAGTTCATGGTGGAACTGGTCTAAATGTATTAGGTGGAAATTTATACGTTAGTGGTCAATTCCGTGATGGTGGAAGAACAAATCGTGCTGGTCTTGATCCAAGAAGGCAATATTTTGCTGGAATGGATGAAGAGGAACGTGCATTTAACAGAGAAAATCACCGAATTGGTGCAGGTGCTTTTGAACAAGTTAGTTTAATGTTCAATGGTAGTTTTCCAATGGAAAGAGGTACTTTATATGCCTTTGGTGGAATGAATACACGTGATGGTGAAAGTGGATGTTATTACAGAAGAGCCCAAGATAATAGAACTCTTCGTGCATGGTATCCAGATGGATTCTTACCGCTAATTAGCCCAACTCTAACAGATACATCTGTGGCTGTGGGTATGAAGGGCTTAATGAGCAATGGAATGGCTTACGATGTTAGTGTTAATACTGGTAGTAATGAATTTGCATGGGGCATGGTAAATAGTCACAATGCAACTGCTGGTACCGGTCCTAATCAACAATCAGAATTTGATTTAGGTACACTAGGCTACAGCCAAACGACTGTGAATGTTGACATGAGCACTCAGAGAGATATGGCAGGTTTTGTTGGTCCTGTAAGTTTAGCATTTGGTGCAGAATTAAGAATGGAAAACTATGAAATCGAAGCTGGTGAAGAAGCTGGTTATACAGACTATGGCTATGATGTCTTAGATGGTCCTAATGCTGGTGCTTCAGCTGCTGTTGGTTGTCAATGTCTTCCTGGTTTAGCACCTACTAATGAGCAAGATCGTGATAGAGAAGCTGTTAGTATTTATGCTGAAATGAGTGGTAATGTTATGGAGGAATTACAATTAGATGTTGCTCTAAGAACTGAAAATTACAGTGACTTTGGCTCAACAACTAATGGTAAAGTTGCGATGAGATATGAATTAGCTGATGGAGTTGCAGCTAGAGGTTCCTTTAGTACAGGATTTAGAGCTCCAGCACTTCAAGAAGCATACTTCTCATCAATAGCCACAAACTTTATTGATGGGGTACCTCTAGAAGTAGGTACTTTCCCTGTTGATACTGAAGCTGCAAGAGCACTTGGATCAAAAGATCTAGAGCCAGAAACTTCAACAAATATCTCAGCAGGAATGACTTATAAAGATGAACAGTTCTCACTCTCAGTTGATGCTTATCAAATCAATGTTGATGACCGCATTAGCATGAGTGAAACTTTCAGAGGAAGTGGTGCTACATCTGATATGGTTACATTCTTTGAAGAAAGAGGTGTTCCAGCTTCAGGTGGAAGATATTTCTTTAATGGTATCAACACCGAAACAAAAGGACTTGATATCGTTGCAACTATGAGACAAGATGTTGCTATGGGTTCATTAACGCTGAAAGCGGCAATGAACTTTAACGATACTGAAGTTACAAACAAAGATGATCTTGTTACTCCAGATGAACTTGCTGCATACACAACCAGTCAGTTATTAGGTAGACAAAATACAGTCAGATATGAAAGTTCATCTCCAAAAGAAAACTTCCAATTTTCTGCGATGTTGCAAAAACCGACATCAACATTAATGGCGAAGTTAAATCGTTGGGGTGAAGTAACTATCCCTGCATCTTCAGTTGAAAGAGAGCAATTTCTAAGTTCAAAATGGACTGTAGATATGGAATATTCTTTCCAATTAAATAGTCAAGTTAGAATGGCACTAGGTGTAAATAACTTGCTAGACGAATATCCTGACAAAACTGTGAAAATAAACAGTTTTAATGGAATTTTCCAACATTCAGGATATAGTCCATTTGGATTTAGTGGTAGATACATCTACACTCGTTTAGATATGAATTTGTAATTTCATAAAAACGATTAAAAAAAAATAAAAAGCCTCTATTTTTTTAGAGGCTTTTTATTTATCTTATTGAGATATGAAGACATTAAAATTAGCTAAAACTTTCAAAATTTTATTTCAGTGGATTTTGGTTGCCGCAATAATCACATCATGCAATGAAAAGAAAGTTAAAAGTAGTAATAAAAATGGTGCAGTTTCATCAACATCTAGCATTGCTTCTCAAGTTGGTGTAGATTTTTTAAAAAAAGGTGGAAATGCATTCGATGCTGTTGTAGCAACAGGATTTACATTAGCAGTTACATCTCCTGCAAATGGTAATATAGGTGGTGGTGGTTTTCTGGTCGCACAAACAAGTGATGGCGAAGTAGTTAGTTTAGATTTCCGAGAAAAGGCCCCCGCAAAATCATATGAAACTATGTTTCTAGATGAAAATAATGAATATAGCAGAGAATTGGCTTTAATGTCTCATAAATCATCTGGGGTTCCAGGAACTGTAAATGGACTTATAAAAATTTTTGAGGATTATGGTTCTGGAAAATTTACTTTAGAAGAAATTTTGGCACCTGCTATATACTATGCTGAGCATGGTCACAAAATTAATAGAAATTCATCAAACGGATTTAATATGTATAAAGCAGATTTTTTGCAAGATAATGGTTCGCGAGCAATTTTTATTAAAAATTATGACTTAGAAATTCAGCAACTTGAAAAAGACTACAAAGATGGTACAATACCTCAAGATGAATATTTGAAAAAGTTAAGATCTATCGATCAGTGGAAAGAAGGAGACATTTTAGTACAAAATGATCTCGCGGAAACCCTTAAGAGAATTGCAAATAATGGAATTGATGGTTTCTACAGTGGTAAGACTGCAGAATTAATCGTATCAGAAATGAATGAGAATAACGGATTAATTTCAATTGAAGATTTAAAAAATTATGACTCTGTTTATAGAAAACCTCTAATGGGTACTTATAGGGATAAAAAGATAATTTCAATGGGTCCTCCTAGTTCTGGTGGAGCTCTTTTAATTCAAATGCTCAATATGCTTGAAAATTATGATATTGAAAGTATGAGCAGGAATTCTGTAGAATTTGTTCATTTAATGACAGAGGTTCAAAGGTTGGCTTATGCAGATAGAGCCATTCACCTGGGAGATCCTGACTTCTATCCAAGTCCCATTCCAATGTTAATTTCAAAAAAATATGCAAATGAAAGATTAAAACTTGTGAATATGGATAAAGCAACTCCAAGTGCTAATATTGCTGCTGGTGTTATAGTAAATGAGACTATGGAAACAACGCATTATTCTGCAATGGATAAGTATGGTAATGCTGTAGGAATCACTACAACAATTAATTTATCTTTTGGTAATAAAAAAATAGTTGATGGTGCAGGATTTTTTCTGAATAATGAAATGGATGATTTTTCTTCAAAACCAGGACAATTAAATGCTTTTGGACTAATTGGTGATAAAGCAAATGCTATAGAGCCATTTAAAAGACCGTTAAGTTCAATGACGCCCACACTTGTTTTAGATAAAGATAACAAACCTATAATGACAATTGGAGCTGCAGGAGGATCTAGGATTATCACTGCAGTACTTCAAGTGATTCTTAGCACAATTGATCATCAAATTGGCATTCAGGAAGCTATTAATTTAGGTAGAACTCATTCTCAATGGATACCAGATGTTATAAGATATGAAGGTGGTATAAATTCTGAATATAATCTTCCAAGCTTAACAAAAAAAGAAATTGAATCACTTAAAAAGCTTGATCATCAATTTGAAGAAGATGGTAATGTAGAGAATGGGAAATATTATCTAGCAAGAGTGCACGGTGTTCAATATAAAGATGGTAGTTTTTACGCTGGCGTTGATTGGCGTGGTAATGGTAATTCCAACGACGGTATTACTTATTAAAATTAAGTTTTATTTATTTAAGGCATTAGCCTGATTTAAATATTGTTGAGCATCCTCTAATCTCCCCTCTTCAAAATATGTTCTATAAACGCCGTAATAATACTGAGGGTTTTCTGGACTCTGAGCGATAAGCTCTAAATAATAATTTCTAGCCTTTCTCCATCTTTCTGCTTCTTCAAGAGCTTTAGCTAAACCATAAAGTGCTTCTAAATCATCAGGAGCTAAAAAATAAGCTTCTTCAAAGTTGTATTCAGCTTCTTCAAAATTTTTCATTTTTAAATATACTAAACCTCTATTATAAAAAAGATCGACCATTTTTTTATCATCCTGTGTTAATTCAATTGCCTGATTTAAATATTTTAAAGATAAATCAAAATTTTCTTGAGATAAATAAAGTGAACCTAAACTTTCTAGCACTGACACGTCTTTCTCGTTAACTTGCAAAGCTTTATTGAACAAATTTAGAGCTAAATCAAATTCCCCCAATCTAATATAACTTTGTCCACCACTTGTCAATACGGCTATTCTAGTTTGATCAGGTAAATTTGGTATCGCCAATCCAGAATTAAGATATTTTTCAGTGGTTTCTTTATCGCCCTTAACTGATGCATAAATTGACATTAAAGCATAGCCTCCTGGTTGTGAGGGGTTTAAATCTATTCCTATTTGGCATGTTTCCATTGCCTCATCAATCAACATAGATCTTTCATCTGAAGACAATGTTTGATTAATTAAGCCAAGATAATTAGATGCCTTAACATATATCTTATTATAAGATTTTAATAATGACTCCGAAACTGCTTCGGTCATCAGAATTTTTCTAGAATTTCTTGTAGGCCTTATTTTAAAATTTTTTGGAGCTGTTAATGCAATATCCATATTTTCTCGAACTAAATTCCACTTCTCTTGTTCTGGATAAACTTTATCTGCAAGATGAAATGCTGCTTCCCATTTATCTTTTGGATGATTTAAAGCTTTAACTAAAAATGTTTCTGCTTCATCAAAATTTTTTTCATTTATTCTAATTTTTGCTGAAGCAAGATCTTGTGCAAATACAAAAAAGGACGTAAAAATTGTTATTGTTAGTAAATATTTTAAGATTTTCATTATTTCTCCTACTGTTAAGTTCAAGTTAGTATTATTAGACAGAGTTTTCAAGAAGTATGGTTAATGTGCATCCAATTAAGGCGGTTATCAAATTCTGTTTGCGAAATATCATTCAAACCATTAACACCTATACCTTCAATACAAAAAGATGCTGTAACTGCGCCATGCTTCATTGATTCAAAAATATCTAAACCCTGCATCATCCCCATTAAAATACCGCCAATATATGCATCTCCAGCACCGGTAGTATCTATAACTTCTTTTACAGGTACAGCTTTCATCGAAAAATGATTTTTAGAATCAAAATAGTGTGAACCATGCTCCCCATCTTTGATTATTAGACTATTTGGTCCAAGTTCTAAAATTGCTTTGGACATACTTCTTAAATCTGATCCATCCATTCCAGATATTGCGCGAGCCTCATTAAAATTTATACAAAATAAATCAACTCGCTTAACTAGATTTTTAAGTTCTTTGTTTGCAATATCTATGTAAAGTTTAAACGTATCTAATAGAACAAATGGCTTGTTTTGCATTTGATTTAAAAGCTGAGTTTGTAAATGTGGCGCAGTATTTCCCAATAGAAGAAAAGGGCAATTTTTAGAATGTTCAGACAAGTCAGGAATATAAGATTCAGATACTCCGGGATTGACATACAAAGTCTCTCTTGATGAAAAATCATCTTTATACTCACCTCCCCAGCAAAAAGTATTCCCATCTAGCTGTGTTAATGATTTTGTTGTTATAGAATGATCAGAAAGTAAATTAAAATGTTTCTCTTGAAAGTCATCGCCAACAACTCCAACTAATTCACAAGTATTTTTTTTATTAGCAAGAAGAGCATACGCAGCTGATCCACCTAAAACGTTCGAAAATGCACCGTATTTATTGACAATTTTGTCAATACTAATTGATCCAAATACAACTGCTTTGTGTGATTGATTTGAAGTCATAATTTTTTTCATTAAGATAGGTATGTAATTGTAATGAAAAAAGAAAAAATAGTTCTAGGAATGAGCGGAGGAGTTGATAGTTCCGTAGCAGCGGTTTTACTTCAAAATAAAGGTTTCGAAGTACATGGTGTTTTTATGAAAAATTGGGATGATAAAAATGCGATATGTAGTGCAGAGGATGATTATGCAGACGCTGTAAGTGTATGCAATCAACTAAATATTCCCTTAACAAAAATAAATTACACAAAAGAATATAAAGAACGTGTTTTTTCTCAATTTTTAGATGACCATCAAAATGGGTTTACCCCTAATCCTGATGTTTTATGCAACAAAGAAATAAAATTTGATGTTTTTCAAAAATATGCACAGGAAATTGGTGCTATCAAAATTGCCTCAGGTCATTATGCAAAAATTGTTAACGAAGATGATAAATTTTTTATCGGCAAAGCTAGTGACAGATCCAAAGATCAATCCTATTTTCTATACCAATTAAAAAGTTCTTTGTTAATGAATATTGAATTGCCACTTGGTGAATTATTAAAAAAAGATATTAGAAAAATTGCCGAAGAACACAACTTAATTAATGCATCTAAAAAAGATAGTACAGGTATATGCTTTATTGGCGATAGAAAGTATAATGATTTTGTTGGACAATTTTTAAAAGATAAAAAGGGTAAAATTATTACTGTAGATGGTGAAAATATTGGTGAACATAATGGGCATATGTATTTTACTGTCGGGCAAAGAAAAGGCTTAGGTATTGGAGCCAGAAGTTCTGCTTATGATGAGCCTTGGTATGTTGTTAATAAAGATATTAACAATAATATTGTATTTGTTGCTCAGGGAGCTGAAAATCGTGCTTTATTCTCCAATAAATTATTAGCTGATAAAATGCATTGGAATCTAGATATTTCTAAATCACTTCCATTAAAATGCAAAGCTAAAGTGAGGTATCGAGACGTTGATCATTCATGTCAAATATTATCATCAAATGAAGATGAATGTTATATTAAATTTGACCATGCAATTAAAGCAATAACTACTGGCCAATCAATTGTTTTATATAATGAAAATGATATTTGTATCGGCGGAGGTATAATTAGAAAAAGAAACATGCCTTATTTAGGTGAGGAAATAAATGAGTAAAGAACTAAGAATTATTATTTTGGCTGCAGGAAAAGGAACTCGAATGAATTCCGATTTACCGAAAGTGTTACACAAATTAAATGGTAAGGCTCTCTTAGATTTTGTGCTTGATGAAAGTGAACTTCTGAATCCTAAAGAAACAATACTAGTAGTAGGATTTAAAAAAGAGCAAGTTATCTCACATACTGAACATAGGGCTAATCTTAAATATGCAACTCAAATGGAACAACTAGGTACAGGGCATGCTGTTTTACAAACAAGTGATTTATTAAAAAATAAAGAGGGGCATATTTTAATTTTATATGGAGATGTTCCAAACATCAAAGAATCAACGCTAAGACCTATAATTGATGACCATCTCATAAGCAATCGCGACTTAACTTTAATTACTGCTGAAATTGATGATCCTTCAGGCTATGGTCGAATCATAAGAGATAAAAATGATAACCTATTAAAAATAGTTGAAGAAAAAGATTGTACTAATGATGAGAGAAACATTAAAGAGTGGAATCCAGGTATATATATTTTCAAAATTCCAAAGGTATTTAAAATTTTAAATGATATAAAGACAAATAATGCTTCTAAGGAATATTATCTAACGGACGCAATTGGATTAGCTCAACAATCCAATATGGAAATAAAGGCTATTAAAATTGCAAATTCTAAGGAAGTAATAGGTGTCAATACAGCTGATCAACTGGAAGAGCTTGAATCTTGAACCACTTTTTAAATATAGTTATCAGTTCTTTAATCTTGATTATTTTAGCATTTGTCTGGTCGTTTAATACATATCTTAAACAAGAAACTCCAACAAAAAACTATGCTCGCATAAATACATCAGAATCAACGAATAAAATTAAATTATTCGAAAATTATTCATCACAAACTTTGAAGGTAGCCGTATTAAATGGTTGTGGCGTGAGTGGTGTTGGTAATTCATATGGAAATATTTTAACAAATAGATATGGACTACAAGTGACTAGAATTGAAAATGCAGATAACTTTAATTATGAATTCACAACTATTGTTATTTTAAGCAAGGAAAATCCAAACATTGAAAATTTGCTTACAATTTTAGGAACAAACATAAATGCAGGCAACGTTGAATTTGATGCAACAGTAAATCCTAATGAAGATATTCAAATAATTATTGGTAAAGACTATCAAGAGTTTCTAAACTTGAATCAATGAGCTCAAAACCACTACTAAAAAAAATTGTTTCATTAGCAGACGATAAAAAAGCTGAAAATATTGTGGCGCTAGATGTTTCTAATATTACTTCACTCTCAGAATATTTTGTTGTGTGCTCTGCCTCAAATCTTATTCAAGTCAAAGCAATTGCAGATAATATAAAAGAAAATATTTCTGAAAATCCTTGGAAAACAGAAGGCTATGAAAATGGTACATGGATTATATTAGATTATGTTGATATAGTGGTGCATGTCTTTTTTGAAGAAATGAGATCATACTATGATTTGGAAAGAATTTGGTTTGATGCAAAGGTAGTTAAAGTATGAAGCTGAAAAAACTCATGCATGATTTTTTACAGGATTATTTAGATCAAAATAAAATTGAATTTTCAGAATGGAGTGTAAATTTTAACAATCAAGAAGGGTTTGGAGATTATTCTTCTAATATTGCGCTTAAGCTAGCAAAGATATTAAAAAAAGCACCTATTGAAATCGCAAAAAATATTGCTATTCATCCAAACGCATCAGAAAATGTTTTCACTTTAAGTGCTTCTCAACCTGGCTTTGTGAACTTTCATATTTCCAATGATTATTATCTTAAAATTTTAAAGCTAATTATTAATGAATCAGAAAATTTTGGCAAAAAGAAAAAATTAAATAAATCAGCCAATGTAGAATTTGTAAGCTGCAACCCTACCGGACCTCTTACAGTGGGTCACGGAAGACAAGCAATCCTTGGTGATATGGTTTCTAATATATTAACATGGAATGGGTATGATGTTACAAGAGAATATTACTATAATGATGCTGGAAAGCAAATGAGGGTGCTTGCAGAATCTTGCTATGCTAAATATGCCAAACAGGTTGGTAAAAATGTCGAAATGCCTGAGAATGGATATGTTGGAACATATTTAGATGAAATTGCTGAGAAAATTATCAATGAACATGGAAAAGATTTAGAATCTGATAATCCAATTTTTAGAGACTTTACAGAAAAAGAGATTTTTGCCAACATTGAAAATACACTTGAGAACCTTGGCATCAAATTTGATGTTTTTACCAAAGAAGGAACTTTTTATAAAAACGGTGCGATTAACAGTGTTCTGAAAATCTTAAAAGAAAAAAATCTTTCTTATGAAAAAGATGGTGCAGTATGGTTTAAAACATCTAGCCTAAATAAAGAAGAAGATAAAGTATTGGTAAAGAGTTCAGGAGAACCAACATATAGATTGCCTGATATTGCATATCATGCAGATAAAGTTGATAGGGGTTTCGATTTAATTGTAGATATTTTTGGTGCTGATCATATTGATACATATCCAGATGTAATTTTAGGGCTTAAATGCTTGGATAAAAAAACTGAACACATAAAAGTTGTTATTCACCAATTTGTAACAATTAAAAAAGGTGGAGAAATTGTAAAAATGTCTACTAGAAAAGCAAACTTTATAACTCTTGATGAACTGAAAGATGAGCTTAGCTCAGATATTATAAGATATTTCTTTATCATGAGAGGTGCAAACAGTCACCTCGATTTTGACTTAGATTTGGCAAAAGATGAATCTGAAAAAAATCCTGTCTATTATTTACAATATGCTAACGCAAGAATTTCAAATCTACTAAAAAGATATGATAAAGAAATTTCTATAGACAGTAAAATTGATTACTCGCTATTAAAAGAAAAGGATGAAATTGCCCTAGTAAAGCTATTATCAGAATTCCCTATCAAAATGGAAGATGTTTTACATTCACTAGAGCCAAGAAAGATTGCAACATATTTAGAAGAAGTCGCTGCAGCATATCACAAATTTTATGGTAACCATAAAGTGATTAATCCACAAAACACTGATTTATCTTCAGCTAGAAAAAAATTATGTGAAGCAACAAAAATCATTTTAACAAATGGATTGTCAATTCTTGGGATAAGTGCCCCTGAAAGAATGTGAATATGAACGTATTGAGAATCGGCCACCGAGGCTCAAAAGGCTATATTGCAGAAAATACTCTTGAATCGATTAATCATGCTATTTTATTAGGAGTAGACGGCATTGAGATTGATATTTTTAAATGCTTGAGCGGAGAATTAGTTCTATCACATGAAAATGATCTAAAGCGATTAACTGGTAAATCTGCTCAATTGGAAAAGTTAACTCTAAATGAACTAAACAAATTTTTGGTAGTTGGAAAGTATAAAATTCCTACATTAAAAGATGTTTTAACAATGATTGAGACGCCACTTTTTGTAAACATAGAGCTAAAAGGATTAAATACAGCACAAGCCACATCTAAAATTATTTCAGATATATCTACAAGAACTTTATGGAGCTTAGAACACTTTATTGTTTCAAGTTTTAATTGGGATGAGCTTGAACTATTTAGAGCCATAGATAAAAATACGCCAGTGGGAGTACTAGTAAGTAAGTCGATGAGTGTAAATGAAGCTATTGAATTTGGTAAAAAAATTAATGCGCAGGCTATACATCCTAATTTTAAACTACTTAATAACAAAGCCGTTAAAAAAATTAAAAATAATGGTTTTAAAATTTATACTTGGACTGTGAATAATGAAGATGATATTAATTTTATGAAAAAATTAAAAGTGGATGGAATTATATCAGATTATCCTGACAGAATTTAAAGTGGAGGCGGGGAGATTCGAACTCCCGTCCAAAGTAGAGAAAAAGTAGACATCTACATGTTTAGTTTCTTGATCATATTTCACTGTATAGCTGTACAAGAACAAACAGGTATATAGCAATCTTCTAAAGGTTCACTTATTTAACCGAAGCAGGTAAATAGGCTATCTCATTTTTATGACACCATTCAGCGAACGATGAGAAACGTCTACTGATGATGGGCTTTAGCAATTAAGCGAAAGCCATTTGGCCATTATCGGCACTTAATATAGGTTAGAAGTTTTAAGAGGTACTAAGCTCTACATGCAATCTAAGATTCCATTCTAAAATGTCGAAACCTGTCGCCCCCAATTGTCAAATAGTATCGAAGATACAATATATTTTTGAAACAAAAAAGGCTCTGTAGCGCCAACCCCAGAGCCTTTTCGATTGCTTGTATTTGCTTACAATAATCTAATTTTAGACTCCTTCAAACTAATATTAATTTTTATAATTGGTCAATATTTTTTATTTCAAATTTGAAAAAAATTTTAAAAAATGACTTTTTAAGAGTATTAATTTAAATTTTCATAGCTTATATTTTAGCCTAGTTTTGCCTCCGTAGCTCAATGGTAGAGCAGGGGCCTTTTAAGCCCTTGGTTGTAGGTTCGAGTCCTTCCGGGGGTACTATTTTTGAGAAATATCTCTTAATTATGTCTGAATTTCACAATAAACATATCGGTCCTTCTCAGAAAGAAATCGAAGAAATGTTGCAATATCTTAATTGCGACAACCTCAATGATCTTCTTGAGAAGATTGTGCCTAAAAATATTCTTGATATAGATGACATGTCTATTGGAAATGAAGTATTCTCAGAAAATGATATTTTAAATCACGTTAAAAATATTGGTACTAATAATAAAGTCCATAGATCCTTAATTGGCCAAGGGTATTATGATACCATTACTCCGAACGTTATTTTAAGAAATATACTTGAGAATCCAGGATGGTATACACAGTATACCCCATATCAACCTGAAATCTCACAAGGTAGATTGGAAGCTCTTTTGAATTATCAAACAATGATTACTCAAATTACTGCTTTACCAATTGCTAATGCATCCCTTTTAGATGAAGGAACTGCAGCTAGTGAAGCAATGTTAATGCTTTATCGCAAAAATAAATCTGAAAAAACGCAATTTTTAGTTGATAGAGAATGTTTTCAACAAACTATAGACGTCATTATTTCAAGAGCTGAGCCATTAAATATTGAAATCATTGTAACAGACTTTAACAATTTTGATTTTACCAATGCTTTTGGTTGTATTGTCCAATATCCAAATAAATATGGACACATCTCCTCAGACAAAGATTATAAACGCGTCGTATCTGATGCACATAATTCAAATTGTAAGGTCATCTTTGCGAGTGATCTAATGTGCCTCCAGCTTTTTGAAGCTCCGGGTAATTTAGGAGCTGACATAGCTGTTGGTAATAGTCAACGATTTGGTGTACCACTTGGCTACGGCGGACCTCATGCGGCATTTATGTCTACAAGCGAAGAATTTAAAAGAGATATCCCAGGAAGAATTGTCGGCGTATCGCAAGACCGTAGGGGAAATCAAGCTTATAGACTTACACTCCAAACCAGGGAACAGCATATTAGAAGAGAAAAAGCAACATCAAATATTTGTACAGCTCAAGTATTGCTTGCTATCATTTCAGGAATGTATGCATTATTTCATGGTCCAGATGATTTAAAAAATATTGCAAGAAGAATTCATAGTCACACAAAAGAACTTGCAGATAAAATTGCAAAGCTAGGTCATGAGATTGTAACTAATGATAATTCATTTTTTGATACAATAGTAATCAAATTGTCGAACATGAGTATAGATAGTTTAAAAGATAGGGCGTTAAAGCGTAATTTTAATTTAATGTATCACGATAATGGACTTATTGGTATCTCTTTAGATGAGAAAACAGATTTTGGTGAAGTTGAGGCGCTTGCAAATCTATTTGATGTGCATAATGATTCTAAAAATTCTTATAATATTTTTAAACCAAATAGAGCAGGAGATATCTTAACTCATCCTATTTTTCATAGCATTAATTCTGAAACAGAAATGCTTAGATATATCAATAAGTTAGAAAAAAGAGATCTTTCCTTGAACTATAGTATGATACCATTAGGGTCTTGTACTATGAAACTTAATGCGACTGTTGAAATGATTCCAATTAGTTGGCCAGAATTCAATTCTATCCACCCTTTTGCACCATTAAGTCAGGCTAAGGGTTATGAAAAAATCATTAATGAGCTAGAGGAAATGCTATATAAAGTTACTGGATTCGATGCCGTATCATTTCAACCAAATTCTGGTGCTCAAGGAGAATATGCTGGATTATTAAGCATTAGAGAATATCATAAAGCAAATAATTCAAAAAGAGATATTTGTCTAATACCTGAATCAGCCCATGGGACAAATCCTGCAAGTGCAATAATGGCTGGACTTAAAGTTGTGATTGTAAAATGTGATGACCATGGGAATATAGATTTTCAAGATTTAAGCGCAAAAGTTGATGAGGCTGGTGACAAGTTGTCATCATTAATGGTTACTTACCCCTCTACCCATGGTGTATTTGAACATAACATTGATGAAATATGTAATTTAATTCACGAAAATGGTGGCTTAGTCTATATGGATGGAGCCAACTTGAACGCCATGGTTGGTGTATGTAAACCAGGTAAATTTGGTGCTGATGTTATGCACATTAATCTTCATAAAACTTTTTGTATACCGCATGGAGGAGGGGGTCCAGGTATGGGTCCAATTTGTGTTAATGAAAAATTAAAGCCTCATCTTCCAAAACATAGTTTCACTGATGAAGATTTTTCTTACTCTGTATCGTCATCACCATTTGGTAGTGCAAGTATTCTATTAATTTCTTATATCTATATGAAATTAATGGCAGCAAACGGTTTATTAAAAGCATCCCAAGTTGCAATTTTATCTGCCAACTATATGGCTAAGAGACTTGAAAATGATTATAGCATTCTATATCGCGGTAAGAGCGGATTAAATGCGCATGAGTTCATTGTTGATTGTAGATCATTTAAATCCACTGCGAATATTACTAATGAAGATATTGCTAAAAGATTAATTGATTATGGGTTTCATGCTCCTACTATGTCTTGGCCTATTCCAGGAACACTAATGATTGAACCAACCGAGAGCGAAACAAAATCTGAGCTTGATAAATTTTGTGATGCTATGATTGCAATTAAAAATGAAATTATTGAAATAGAATCAGGTAAAATGCCTCAAGAAGACAATGTTTTAGTTAATGCTCCACATACTGTACACGATATTTGCGATGATTGGAAACACCCTTATTCAAAAGAAAGTGCAGTTTTCCCTACCCAATGGAATAAAGAAAATAAGTTTTGGCCATACGTTTCTAGAATAGATAATGCCTTTGGGGATAGAAATTTTTTCTGTGTATGTCCGGATATTGATTCTTATAAAGAATAAAAATTCTATTTAAAATATTCTTGAAGTGCTTTCACGCTAATTTTGTTTAAATGTTTCATAGAATCAATAGCGGCTCTTGCCCCTGGAAGCGTAGTAATAGTTAAAATATTTTTCATGACTGACGTTTTTCCAATCGCTTCTTCGTCAAATCTTGATTGTGGTCCTTCAGGTGTATTGATTACTAATTGAATATTATCATTTAAAATTTCATCAACAACATTCGGTCTTCCTTCACCAACTTTAAACATATCATCGCACAAAATACCTTGTTCTTTTAGAAACCTGCATGTTCCCTTTGTAGCAACCAGGTTAAAGCCTAATCCAATTAAATTTCTTGCTATTGGAACAAGGCCTGCTCTATCTGTTTTATTAACTGATAAAAAAGCTGTTCCTTGTTTTGGAACATTATAACCATCTGACTTCATCGCTTTTAAGAAAGCACTGCCTGTATTCATATCAATGCCCATTACCTCACCAGTAGATTTCATTTCAGGACCTAAAAAGACTTTTTCATCTTTAAACTTTTTAAATGGTAAGACTGCTTTCTTTACAGCATAATGTTCAAAATTATTTTCTTTCAATTTGAAATCATTTAATGATTTACCAACTGAAATTTGTGCGGCTATATTTGCCAATGGAACGTTGCTATATTTGCTGACAAAAGGCACTGTGCGGCTTGATCTTGGGTTTACCTCTAAAACATAGACTTTATCATCTTTTACAGCAAATTGAAGGTTAATCAAACCTACAACTTTAAGCTCAAGTGCTAATTTAGCTGTAATAGTTTCAATTTCTTTTTTAACTGCATCACTTACTTCGTATGGCGGAATAACACATGACGAATCTCCAGAATGAACACCAGCTTCTTCTATATGTTGCATAATTCCTCCAATAAAAACCTTTTCTCCATCGCAAAGTGCATCTACATCAAACTCAAATGCATTTTCAATAAATTGATCAATTAAAATTGGGTGATCATTTGTAGCTTCAGCTGATCTAAATACGTAATCCACCAATTGTTCTTTTGAATAGACAATTTGCATTGCCCTTCCACCTAATACAAAACTTGGTCTTACTAATACTGGAAAATTTGCTGTTTCAGCATAACTATAAATATCATCATAATTTTTGGCTATACAATACTCAGGAGTTAATATGTTTAGCTTATCAATTACCTTAGCAAACTCTTCTCTGTTTTCAGCAAGATTAATACTGTCGGATGATGTACCATAAATTTTGACTCCAGCTGAGGCAAGTTGATTAGCAATTTTTAAAGGTGTTTGTCCTCCAAATTGTACTAATACACCATCAGGCTTTTCGAAATTTATAATATTCATAATATCTTCAAATGTTATTGGTTCAAAATAAAGTCTATCAGCTAAATCAAAATCAGTTGAGACAGTTTCGGGATTACAATTAACCATTATTGATTTATAACCAGCTTCTCTCAAACCAAACACCGCTTGTACACAACAATAATCAAATTCAATACCTTGACCAATCCTATTTGGCCCACCTCCTAAAATCATAATTTTTTTACCTTCAAGAGGTTGTAAGTCATTTTCTGATTCATATGTGGAATATGAATAAGGGGTTTCAGCTTCAAATTCCCCAGCACAAGTATCTACTAATTTGTAGACTGGTTTAATTCCTTGATCTATTCTCATTTGCTGAACTTCATTTTCGGATAAATTGTTTAAGCGAGCTATTTGTAAATCTGAAAATCCATTCTTTTTTAAAAATTCTAAATTTTCTATTGAAGAATACTCTTTTTCAATATTAACTATTTCTTGAATTTCTGTTAAGAACCATGGATCTATGCCAGTATTTTTATGAATTTCTTCAATTGAAAATTCCTGCTTAATAGCTTCTTTGACTTTTAACATCCTAAATGCACTACCATCATTTAAAGATTTAATATCCAACTCTCTAAATCTTTTAATATCTAAATCTTCATCTCGAGGATCTTTTGTTTCAAATCCTGGTAAATTAAGCTCTAGAGAGCGGAAAGCTTTTTGAAATGATTCCCTAAATGTCCTTCCAATAGCCATAGCTTCCCCAACAGACTGCATTTGTACGCCAAGTTTTCCAGAAGCTGATGAAAATTTTTCAAAATCAAATCTTGGCAGTTTTGTCACTATGTAATCAATTGTTGGTTCAAAGGCCGCCAATGTTCTGTTGGTTATATCATTTTTTAATTCATCTAGAGAATATCCAACAGCAAGCTTAGCAGCAATTTTTGCTATAGGAAATCCTGTAGCTTTTGATGCTAATGCAGAAGACCTACTCACTCTTGGATTCATTTCAATAATCACCATTCTTCCATCGACTGGGTTAACAGCAAATTGAACATTTGAACCTCCGGTATCCACACCTATTTTTCTAATGCATTTTATAGCTGCATTTCGCATTAATTGAAACTCTTTATCGCTTAATGTCATTGCTGGTGCTATTGTAATAGAATCACCAGTATGTATACCCATTGGATCAATATTTTCAATTGAGCAGATAATAATTACATTATCATTTAAGTCTCGTATGAGCTCTAATTCATATTCTTTCCAACCATTTAAGTATTCCTCAACAAGAACTTGACCGGTAGGGCTTTCTTTCAAACCTTTATTTACTGATGCTTCAAATTCTTCTTCATTGTATGCAACAGAACCGCCTGAACCCCCTAAAGTAAATGAAGGTCTGATAATAGCTGGTAAGGAGATTTTATTTAATAACTTTTTAGCTCCATCTAAGGATTTAACGGTATATCCGTATGGTAAATCAAGACCAATTTCTAACATTGCTTGCTTAAACATTTCTCTGCTTTCAGCAGTTTCAATTGCTTTCCTGTTAGCTCCAATGAGTTCAACATTATACTTTTTAAGAATCCCTTCTTCTTCTAGCTTCATGGCAACATTTAAAGCTGTTTGTCCCCCAACTGTAGGCAAAATAGCATCAGGTTTTTCTTTTTTTATTATTGCTTCAACGTATTCTGCAGAAATAGGCTCAATATAGGTTTTATCAGAAAATTGAGGATCTGTCATGATTGTAGCAGGGTTAGAATTAATTAATACAACTCGATAGCCTTCTTCTTTTAAAGCTTTTATAGCTTGTGTCCCAGAATAATCAAATTCACACCCCTGGCCAATAACAATGGGTCCAGCACCTATTACTAAAATAGTGTTTATATCTTTACGTTTTGGCATCGTTCTTCATCATATTAAAAAATTCTTTGAAAACATATCTTGAATCATGCGGTCCTGGACTGGCTTCAGGATGATATTGAACTGAATATGCTGAAATATCATTGCAGCTTATCCCTGCAACAGTATCATCATTTAAATGTTTATGCGTAACAGTTACATTTGATGGAAGAGAATCTTCGTTAACAGCAAATCCATGATTTTGGGATGTAATTTCAACTTTGTTTGTAATTAGGTTTTTAACTGGCTGATTAATACCTCTATGACCAAACTTCATTTTAAACGTATTAGCACCTAATGCTAAAGCTAGAATTTGATGCCCAAGACATATTCCAAATATAGGTTTTTTACCCAACAAATTTTTTACCGTTTCTATTCCATATGTTACAGCAGCAGGGTCTCCGGGTCCATTCGACAAAAACACACCATCTGGATTAGAAGCAAGTATTTCATCGTGGGATACATTTGCTGGAAAGATTTCAACTTCGGCATCGCATTCAAGCATAATGTCATATATATTACTTTTCATGCCAAAATCAATTGCCGCTATTTTAAAAATAGGATTATCAGTGTTTGATAAAACCGCTTTTTTCTTTCTGGCAACTTTAATTGCTAAGTCCTGACCTTCCATTTTAGGAATATTCTTAATTTTGCTGGCCAGATTATGAACGTCAAAATCCTCCGTTGAAATAATTCCTCTCATTGCACCTTTTTTTCTTATGTGTATAGTTAATGCTCTTGTATCAATATCTTGAATGCCAACTATATTATGTTTTATTAAAAAAGATGATAGAGATTCTTCAGACCTCCAATTTGAAGGTTGTATAGATTCGCTCTTAATTATAAAGCCTGTAGCATAAACTCTTTCAGATTCGGTATCGCTATTATTGGTCCCATAATTTCCTATATGTGGACTACTCATTGCAATCATCTGATTAGAATATGAAGGATCGGTTAATATTTCCTGATACCCAGTCATTCCAGTATTGAAGCAAACTTCACCGAAAGTTTCTCCACTTTTACCAAGACTTTTTCCGATAAAAAAAAAGCCATCCTCTAGAAACAGGATAGCCTTTTTTAATTTTTGCATGGCCTATTTTAAATCAATTAAACAAAAATTAAAACCTAATTTTTTTTCCTGTTGACATAAGTACAACTGCCATCACTGTTGTTGCAATAGTAAATAGAACTAAAAAGATAGATGCTGCCAGAAATGAAGCATCTGAAACACCAAGCGTTGCTTCTCGTAATGCGCTAATTGCATAATAGATTGGATTTACTTGACTTAAAGTCATAGCCCAACCAGGGAGCATTTTAATGGAATAAAATATTCCTCCAAGGAAACTAAACGGTGTAATAACAAAATTTTGTATGAGCGCAAGCTGATCCCAGGAATCAGATAGCTGTCCAACAAAAAGACCTAGACTTGAAAATGACCATGATACTAAAAGAATAAAAAATAATGTAAGGGGTAGGTTTAAAATAGGCATTCCTGCTAGCCAACAAATCAAAAGAATTAAAATTCCATTAACAAATCCTCTTATAGTGCCTCCAATTATAAATGATAATGATAATTCTAGGCTGGAAAGTGGAGTAATCAAAAGCTCAGGAAGAGTTTGAAGCAATTTCATTTGCAACATTGATGAGGCAGAATTTGCAACTGCGTTGGTAATAACGTTCATCATTAACAAGCCTGGCAAGATATATATTTTGTATGAAACACCACCTATCTCACTAATTCTATTTTCTAGAGCTACTCCAAAAACAAAAATATATAATAAAGTAGTAACTATTCCTGGAATTATAGTTTGCCTCCAAACAGAGAAAAAACGCATAATTTCTCTTGAGGAGAGAGTATAAAAACCAACCCAATTTTTAATCATTAATTTTCCTCCCCGTTAAATCTAAAAAAACATCCTCTAAAGATGTTTGAGGAATATGGATGTCTTCAATTTTAATATCTTTTTCAGAAAATTTTAAAATTATTGAAGGTAATTCAAGATTGGGTTTATCTGTAAAAATTTTCAAAGAGTTATTATCAATTTTATAATCATATTCATCTAAAAAACTTAAATCATTATTATCATTATCTTTTAATTGTATTTCAATGGAAGAGTTTTTGACCATTTTTTTTAAATTAGAAACTGTGTCTTCAATAATTAACTTTCCTTTATCTATAATCCCGACTCTCTCACATAAAAGCTCTGCTTCATCTATGTAGTGAGTTGTTAACAATATTGTTTTCCCATCTTTATGCAGTTCTTGTAAATAAAGCCATAGATCATGCCTTAATTCAACATCAACGCCAGCAGTAGGCTCATCAAGAATGATTATTTCAGGGTCATGTACCAAAGCTTTTGCTATTTGCAGCCTTCGCTTCATTCCTCCTGAAAGCTCTCGCATTTTTTTTGTTCGATGCTTGGATAAACCTAATTTTTCTAGCAAATATTCAATTCTTTCTTTTGCATGAGATCTTGATACTCCATAAAAACCAGCCTGAAAATACAATAATTGTTCTAAAGGGAAAAACCAGTCCGTGCTAACTTCCTGTTGCGCAATTCCAACTTGCGATCTAGCAAATCTAAAGTGATTTTCTATGTTTTTTCCAAAAATTTCGATATCTCCATCTGACGGCTTAACTAGACTTGTAATTGAATTGATAGTAGTGGATTTTCCAGCTCCATTTGGACCTAGTAAGCCATAAAACTCGCCTTTATTAATTTCCAAATCAATACCTCGTACTGCTTTTACATCATCATATGATTTAAAAAGCTTATTAATTTTTATTGCTAGATTTTTACTCATTTGAAGGTACTATTTTATAAATACTTCCTGAGAATTCCACTATATATAATTCACCATATATGTCTTCACCAAAAGATGATATCATACTTTTTTTATTTCCTAATAATTGAGGAGTTAAATCACTGGTCGCGCCTTTTGCTGGGTCAAGAGACCAGATTTTTCCTGTGCAAAAGTCTGAAAATAAATAGAACCCACTTAGGTCATTAATTTTATTCCCATGATAAACGTATCCTCCTGTAACAGAACATCCGTATACATTTTTTTGATTTATATTCATGAGGCTAAATGCATAAGATGCGTCGCTTGGATATTCAAATATAGGTTTTGTTAAACCATCTTGATTACATACTTCTGTTTCATAACAATGGTTTCCTTCCATAATCTTCCATCCAAAATTAATATTAGATTCATTAAAACTAATTTTATTTATTTCTTCCCACAGGTATTGTCCAACGTCTCCGATGTAAAGATCGCCATTAAATTTATCAAAACTAAATCTCCATGGATTCCTTAAACCATAAGCCCAAATTTCGTCTAATTTATCCTGTTCGTTTTTATAAGGATTAGAATCAGGTATTTTATAACCACTTTCTGTATTTATATCTATTCTTAAAATTTTTCCCATAAAATTACTCAAATCTTGTGCATTATTTTGTGGATCCCCTGATGAACCACCATCTCCAAATCCTAAATATAGATAATTATCTTTGGGGCTAAATTCAATATGCCCCCCGTTATGATTGCTATAAGGTTGTTCGAAATGAAACAGTTTTCTTTCTGACATGAGATCTACTTTTTGTTTTTTATTATCGTAAAAATAACGAGCTACCACAGAAAAATTATCTTTATCTACATATGAAACATAAAAAAGTCCATTTGTAACGAAATTCGGGTGAAGTGCCATCCCCAATAATCCTCTTTCGTCCGGAATGGGTCCAGTCATAACTGACTCTGATAGATCTATAAAGGTAGTAGTTTTATTTTTTTCAATTAATTTTATTTTACCGGTTTGTTCAACCACAAACATAGCATTTGTTTCTGGATGAAACCTTACAAGCAATGGTTGAGAAAACCCATCAGACATTAATTGTGTTTTAAATGATGGACCATTCTCAGCAAAAAGAAAAGCGGTTATTAAAAGCAGTACTAAATTAATCTTCATCTAAAAACTCTAATAAATCTTTTTCTTCAACAATCCTAATACTCAAATCTTGTGCTTTTGATAATTTTGATCCTGGATTTTTTCCTACAATAACAGCACTAGTTTTAGAAGAGACAGAAGAGCTAACTGTAGCTCCTAACTTTTCTAATCGAAGTTTTAGATCACTACGTGACAAACTTTCAAAAGATCCAGTTATAACAACTTTATGATTCAACATCGTCATTTTTGAGGTATCATAAGTAGTAGGTATTATCTCAATACCTAATTGCAGACAACTTTCAACAATATTTTTATTGTTATTATCGTTAAAATACTCTTTTATAGCTATAGCAACTGTTTCACCAATTCCATCTATTTCTATCATTTCTTCAATTGTTAATTCAGTTAATTTTTCTAAAGATGAATTACAGTATTTATCCATTATCTTGGATATATGTTGACCTACATTTGGGATACCAAGTCCAAATAAAAATCTAGGAAAAGTTGTTTTCTTAGATTGATTTATTGAATCAATTAAATTCATTGCAGATTTATTCTTAAAACGATCTAAGTTAATTAAATCTTCATATTTTATTTTGTAAATATCATCAAAACTATTTAATAAATCTGCTTCAAATAATTGTTTAACAATTTGGGGGCCCATACCTTCAATGTTCATCGCATTTTTTGAACAAAAATGTTCGAGTATACCCATAACTCTTGATTTACAATTTGGGTTTATACATCTGTATGCGGCTTCTCCATCAACACGCTCAATTTTGCATTCTGGATGATGGCATTTGAAATCGCTAATTATAAATTTTTGTGTATTTTTGGGTCTTTTATTTTTGAGAACCTGCGTAATCTTAGGAATAACATCTCCAGATCTTTCGATTAATACAAAATCATTAATTCTAATATCTTTCCTATCGATTTCATCTTGATTATGAAGAGTAGCACTGGATATCATAACACCCGATAAATCAACTTCTTTAATTTTTGCAACTGGCGTAATAACTCCTGTTCTACCAACTTGCAAGTCAATTCCTATGATCTGGGATTCTGCTTGCTTTGCTTTAAATTTTGCTGCAATAGCCCATCTTGGAGAACGTGATCTTAACCCCAATCTCTCTCTTTTTTTGTAATTATTTACTTTTATAACAGAGCCATCAATCTCATAATCTATATGCTTACGATTTGATTCTAGTGTGTGATGATATGCGATCATTTCACTAGCTGATGTAATTTTTTTGGATAGTGGATTTACAGGTAGTCCAACTGACTTTAAGTAGTCAAGCATTTCAACTTGATTATTAAACTCAATATCTTCACTACCTCCAATTTCGTAACAAAAAATTGAGAGATTTCTTGAGGCAGTAATTTTAGGATCGAGTTGTCTTACGCTTCCAGCTGCTGCATTCCTGGCATTTGCGAAAAGCTTTTCTTCCAATAATTCTCTAGATTGATTTAATTTGTTAAAATCTGAGATGTTCATAAAAATTTCCCCTCTAACTTCCATAAAAGTTGGGGTTTCTATAGATTTTCTTAGCTGCAATGGAATAGCATTGATAGTTTTGACATTATGAGTGATATCTTCCCCTTTAAATCCGTCACCCCTTGTTAAAGCTCTTTCTAGTATTCCATTTTTATATATTAATGAAACACCTAAGCCATCAATTTTTGGCTCTGCTACAAAATCAACTTCAGAGTTGTTTAGCCACTTTTTTATGCGTTTATAAAAATCAGTAATTTCTTCATCATTTATGGCATTGGATAATGAAAGCATGGGAACAGCATGATCATAACTTTGTAATCCACTACTTACAGGATGACCAACTCTTTGTGTTGGTGATAAATCAGTAACTAAAGAAGGGTGTTCGTTTTCAAGCTCTTCAAGTTCTCTAAAAAGACTATCATATTCCTTATCAGACAACTTAGGGTCGTCTAAAACATAATAAGCATGATTATGATTATTAATTTCTGATATTAAGCTATCTATTCTTTTTTTAATCTTATCTTCCATATAAGTCCTATAAAAACTAGTAAAATTATTAGTAACAATAATTGTAATGATAAGTTATTAATAACAATTGAATGTGCATACATATTGAAGTGGCGAGTTGCTATATCATTAAAGTCAAACTCCCAATAAATAGTGTTATCGAGTTCACTTATAAATGTAGCATTGGTGTTTCTCAAATCTCCTGGAATCGCAACACTAAAAGTGAAACCGTCTAACATTAAATTGGTATTTTTTTCAAATTCTTTTTCTAAATCATCTATAATTAATGTCATATCTGAAAAAAAGTTTTTTGGTAGTCGACGCTTCATTGGTGACAAGGCATCAATAAATATTTCAGAAGATTTTCTGCTAAATTCTTTTTCGTAATCTTTTTCTTCTATATATGAGATATATGAATCAATTTGATTATCTATTCTATCAAAAATAATTTTATCAATCGTGTTTTTTTCTTGGAATACTTTTATGCTTTCAGAAAAAATATATCTCTTTGCGGGTACTAACCACGATAAATCATCTTCATCTATATCTAAATAGTTTACTATTTCTGGATATTTTAAATCAATTTCTAGATCTTTGATATTTGATTGAAATGTATACGAATCCCAAAAAAAATATGAATTTCTGGACACGTCTATATCATATTGAAGGTTAGAAGAATTAGTAAAAGTTAATTTTGTTCTAGTTGGTGAGGATAAAATGGTTTCTTTTTCCCATATATTCTCTGTACCACTTTCATTTGTTTGACGTAATGAAGTTATCCAGTTATGTTTATCATTACTTGTAGGGTGTATAAAGTCACTATCAAGCAAATCATTCTTATGGCCTATAGAGTTATATTTTACTGAAAAGCTTCCATTATCAAAAATTTGTATATGGACTAAGTTTTCAACACAAGAGACCAAAAAAAATCCTAGAAAAAATAAAATTTTTCTAGGCATTATGAAATTACTTGAAATTCTTTAGAAGTTTTATTGAGGATTTCAGCTCCATTTTTTGTAACGATAATGTCATCTTCAATTCTTACACCACCAATATCTGGTACATAAATTCCCGGCTCAACTGTCATTACGTAGTTTTCTTCAAGAACATCTTCACTTACTTTGCTAAACCTTGGGTCTTCGTGAATTTCCAACCCTAAAGAATGTCCTAGGCCATGATCAAAAAATTTACTATATCCTGCATTTGCTATATGATCTCTTGCAATAGAATCAATAGACTTACAAGACATTCCAGATTTTATTCCTTCAATACTTTTAACTTGGGCATTTAAAACAATATCATAAATTGATTTTTGCTCATCTGAATATCCTTTTGTTGCGAATGATCTAGTCATATCAGCGTGATATCCTGCAAACTTTGCACCTGAATCAATAACTAACAATTCACCTGGTCCAATTTTTCTATCTGTCGGTTTATGGTGAGGCTTAGCTGAATTTGGCCCTGTACCCACTATAGCGGCAAATGCGTCGGAATCAGAATCTCCATACTTTCTATATAAAAATGATAATTGATTTGCTATGACCTTTTCTTCAACTCCAATTTTTACCATTGGCAACACTTCAGCAAACGCCTTATCTGTAATTTCAACAGCCGTTCTAATTGCTTCTAACTCTTTTTCATCCTTTGACATAGCCATTTTTTCTATAATTCCAGTAATATTTTTCAGATTTATATCAGACAAAGCTTTTGACAATTGCTGGTAGCCCTGGTGACTTACATTATTTCCATCAAAACCTATACTTTGACCGCTATTTAATAGATTTTGTTTTTTAATAACCTCATAGTGAGGGATACTGTCTATGATAACTTTTGCTCCCTTGACTTCTTTTTCTGATTGCACAACGTATCTTCCATCCGTAATAAAATGTACTTGATCTACTGTAATTAATAATGTTGCGCTTGATCCAGTAAAACCACATAAATACCTAATGTGCGTTAAATTAGTTACAATCATTCCATCAAGATTTTTCGTTGCAAGCTTATCAATTAATATATGTTGTCTTCTTTGAAAATATTCAATGCTCATTTTAACCCCTACAAATTGTCTAGTATGTTTTGTGCTTTATTTTGCTCATTCTTATTTTTTGAATGACTAATTATCAAACGAAGGTTTTTCATTGCCTGCGTTTTTTTCCCTTGAGAAATCATAAGCTTGATTAGAGAAAGTGTGACTAATTCTGGTTTTTTAGAAACTCTTTTTTTAGCACTTACTACAGGCTTATGCTTTATTGATAAATCTGGATCAAGCCTTTTTAATTCTTTATAAATGATATTTTTCTTTTTTGAATTTGTCTTATCATAGATTTCATAAAGCATCAAGTACGCAGATAAAAAATCTTTATCATGTTTTATAACTTCGTTAAGTAGATTTTTAGATTCTGTGAATTGTGAAATATCAAAAGCTTTTTTTGCTTTAATAAATGTATTGGTAATGTTTGATATCATCTTCTATGCTCTTTGACCCAACTTTCAATATAGTCAAGTGACTCTTTTACCGGAGTACCTGGACCGAAGAGCTTCCCAACTCCTAAACTAGATAATTCCTCAGCATCTTCCTCTGGTATAATTCCACCACCTGTTACTAGAACGTTATTCAAATTATTTTCTTTTATAAGCTCCATCACTTTTGAAAAAATTGTCATATGTGCACCTGAAAGTATTGAAAGAGCAATTACATCAACACCTTCTTGAATTGCAACTTTGACAACGCTTTCTGGTGTTTGTCTAAGTCCTAGATAGATGACATCCATACCTGCATCTCTGTAAGCAGCCGCAAGGACTTTAATTCCGCGGTCATGACCATCTAGTCCTGGTTTTGCCATTAATATTCTAATTGGTGGATTTATTTTCATACCTTACAATTTAATCAATCCAAACGTTTGATTCCCCTAATAAATCTCTTAATAAAATTAAAAATTGATTGTTATTTGATACCTTAATCTTCTTTGAAATAATTTTTCTTTCCTGGCCGTTTTCTCCTGGAATATGCACTACAAAAGAATGATCTCCCTTATTTTGATTTGCTAACTCAACAATATCGTTCATTAAATCTTTTGATGAATTTTTTGGCAATCTGATATTTACCTCATTTAATTTTAAAACCTTCATGGCGTGATTGATGGGAACGACTTCATCGACAATTAATTTTAGATCGGCAAAGTCGTTTTGCGTAGAAGTGTGACCTACTAAAAATACTATGTTATTATCTTTAATAATTTCTTTAAACTTATCAAAAGCATCATGAAATATAATTGCCTCAGCTTGTCCTCCTAGACAATCTAAATTAAAAAAGGCCATCTGCTGATTTTTTTTATCAAAGTGTAGTTTAAAGTTTGTTATAGCACCACCAATTTTTACAACAGAATTCTCTTTTAATATTCTTTCTTCTGAAAAGTCGTAATTGCTTAATTCTTCAATGGTATCTGCGTATTTAATTAATGGGTTTCCTGAAACATAAATTCCAAGCACTTCTTTTTCTTTTGATAGCTTCTCCTGATTCTCCCAATCTTCAATGATTGGCAAATCAGGTACTTTAATTAATTCTTCTTGATCGCCAAATAAATTAATTTGGTTTTTATTAGATTGTTTATCTACTTGGTTCCCATAGTTTATTGCTAAATCTACTGCTTCAAATAATTGTGCACGATTTTTGTTCAACGAATCAAATGCCCCAGCAAGAATTAAGCTTTCTAATACTTTTTTATTTACAAGCCTTTGGTCTACCTTAGAAATAAAATCAAAAATAGATTTAAATTTCCCATGCTTACTTCTCACTTCGATACACTGCTCTAGGGCTTTTACTCCAACATTTTTTACTGCATTTAATCCGAATGAGATTTCTTTATCATTTAATGGTTCAAAATTAATTCCAGATTTGTTGATATCAGGCGCATGAACCTTAATATTTAATTTTCGGCACTCATTGATTAAGACAACGACTTTATTTGTGTTATTCATCTCACTTGTTAAGTTTGCTGACATAAATTCTGCAGTATAGTGTGTTTTCAGCCATCCTGTTTGATAGGCTATGTATGAATATGCTACAGAATGGCTTTTGTTAAAACCGTATTGAGCAAATTTATCTATTAATTCAAAAATCTGTTTTGCTTTTGCTTTTGATAAACCATTTTTTATAGCACCTTTAACAAACTTATCTGCCATTTTATCCATTAATGAACGAATCTTTTTACCAATTGCACGCCTCATTTCATCCGCTTCAGACAACGTAAATCCTGCGATAATATTCGCAATCTGCATTACCTGCTCTTGATAAACTATAATTCCATATGTTTCTTTTAATGCTTCCTCTAATAATGGATGAACATATTCAACTTTTTCTTTTCCATGTGCGCGTTTAATATATCGATCAATGTTTTGCATTGGACCTGGTCTATACAATGCATTCATTGCAATTAAACCATCTATACTTTTTGGTTGTAGTTTCTTAAGAAATTCTCTCATACCTGCTGATTCAAATTGAAAAATTCCTACTGTAAGACCTTTTGCGAATAGCTTATAGACTTTCGGATCTTCCATATCAATTTTGTCTATATCTATATCTTCGTTAAATCTTTTTTTGATTAAATCTATTGTTTTATCAATTACTGTTAAATTTCTTAGGCCAAGAAAATCCATTTTTAGCAACCCAATTGATTCAAGCTCCTTCATATCATACTGAGTGGTTACATCGCCCTGAGAAGATCTGTAAAGGGGAACAAAGTCCGTTAAATCCCCAGGTGCAACTACAACACCAGCAGCGTGGATAGAGGCATGTCTTGTCATACCTTCTAAAACTTTAGCATTATCAATTAATTCTTTATAATTGGTTTGTGAAACAGTTCTTAAATCCGAATTTTGTTTTAGTGCTTGATCTAGAGTTACTTTTGGACCTTCAGGAATCATCTTAGCTATCTTATCAACTTCTGAATATGAATAGCTCATAACTCTTCCTACATCTCTTATTACTGCACGAGCATTCATTTTCCCAAAAGTAATAATTTGAGTTACAGAGTCTTCGCCATAAATACTTTTTAAATAATCTATAACCTGTCCTCTTCTTTCAACACAAAAATCTATATCAATATCAGGCATGCTGATTCTGTCTGGGTTTAAAAATCTTTCAAAAATCAAATTATGTTTTAAAGGATCAATATTGGTGATGCCAAGAGCATAAGATACTATACTTCCTGGAGCAGACCCTCTACCAGGTCCTACAGGTATTTTATTCTTTTTAGCATACTCCACAAAATCTGCTGTAATTAAGAAGTAGCTTGCAAATCCCATTTTTTTTATGACTGATAACTCATAATCGAGCCTCTTATTTATCTCGCCATTGATATCTTCATATTTATCTTTCAATCCCGTAGAGCAAAGTGTCTTTAGATATTCATCAATATCTTTCGATTTTTTATCTCCAGGAATAGAATACCATGGTAGGTGATAGTCTTCCATGGGAATTTGGAGATCTACTGAATCAGTTAAAGCTCTTGTATTCTCTAAGGCTTCAGGAAATTGTTTAAATAATGAGAACATTTCATCTTGAGATTTAAAATAAAATTCATGTCCAGGATACTTTAATCTATTTTTATCAGATAAGTGCTTACCTGTACCAATACATATATGCACATCATGTGCTTTATAATGTTCTTTTTTTGCATAATGAGCATCATTCGTGGCAACAATTGGCAAATTCATTTCTTTTGCAAGCTTTGTAGCTAGTTGAATGTTTTGCAACTCTTCTGGAATACCATGATTTTGAAGTTCTATGTAATATCTACCGGGGAAAATACTGGAATATTCTTCAGCAACCTGTTTTCCTGCTTCAAGACCATTATAAATTAATGTTTCTGGTAAAATTCCCTTTAAACATGCCGAAAGACATATAATGCCTTCGTTATATTTTTTCAAAATCTCAGTATCCACTCTTGGCTTATAATAAAATCCTTCTAAATAACCGTGTGTTACAATCTTCATTAGATTTTTATAGCCCTGATAGTTTTGTGCAATTAGAACTAGGTGGTTATATTGTCCCATACCGCTAGATCTATCTTTTTGAAAACGACTTCCTTTGGCTACATACACTTCACAACCAATAATTGGCTTAATATTTTTATCTTTCGCTTTTTTATAAAATGAAACGGCACCAAATAAATTTCCATGCTCAGTTAAAGCAACAGAATCCATTCCAAGATCCGTAATGGTTTCAAGAACAGAAGGAATGTTTTGAGCGCCATCAAGCAAGCTGTTGTCAGAGTGATTATGTAAATGGATAAATTCGCTTTTCATACACCCTTAATATATCTTAATTACTCTATTTTTTCCTTCTAAATCTTTGTAAAAAAGTGATTTATTAGCATTGAAATTTTTATTAATTGAAATAATATCATCGGTAACAGCTGAAAAGGGAATTTCTAATAACATGATACCATTTTTTTTAACAAGCTTATTAAAATTTGATATTAAGTGCTTATAAAATGACGTACCGTTCTTGAAATCCGTAAGTGCACTTAATGGGTCATAGTCTCGCACTGATTGATCTAGACTGTCTATCTCATGTTTTGCTAAATAGGGGGGATTACACAATAATAAATCAGCTTTTGATTTATTATACTCAAAAATATCTTGATTGAAAAATTGTACATTTTTTAAACCTAGTGATTTCCTATTTTTTTCGGCTGTTTTGATAGCAAGTTCGGATTTATCTAAACCTATGTATTCATGATTTGGAAATTTCTTTGCAATGCTCAATAAAATACATCCACTGCCTGTACAAAAATCAATAATTTTCAAACTATCTTTGCTTTTAGATAAAAATTCAACTGCACAATCTACTAACAGTTCGGTTTCAGGTCGGGGTATGAAAACTCCAGGTGGAGTTAAAAACTTATCATTATAAAAATAAGTTTCACCGGTAATATATTGAACTGGTTTATTCTGGGAAAGCTGGGTAAACATACTATCTAGGTGTGTTATATCTTTTGCAGATAATGGTATATCCTTAATATGTAAATCAGCTTTTGATATTTTGAAATAATTCTGGACAAGAATGTTACTCTTTGCTTGAATCTCTTGAACGTTTGTGCCCTCTAATTTTAAAATCTGCGATTTTAAGTATTCTTTTAAAAGGGTCATATTATCGTTTTATTCTATTTTAGCGCTATCTTCAGCAAGTTTTAACTGCTCAATTAAATGATCTAACTCGCCTTCCAGCGTAACTTGCAGCTTGTGTGTTGTATAGTTGATTCGATGATCTGTAATTCTTCCCTGGGGGAAATTATAAGTTCTAATTTTAGCAGAACGATCACCAGTAGAAACAAGGCTTTTTCTCATTTCATCTCTATCTTTATTTAATTTTTCCTGCTCTAATGCAAAGAGTCTTGATCTCAAAACTTTCATAGCTGAAGCTTTATTTTTATGTTGAGAACTTTCGTCCTGACAAGTGACAACTAGCCCTGTTGGTATATGAGTTAATCTAATTGCAGATTCTGTCTTATTAACATGCTGTCCACCAGCTCCGCTAGCTCTATATGTATCAATTTTTATGTCAGAATCATTTATCTCAACTTCGGCGGTTTCAGCTTCTGGCAAAACAGCTACAGTTGCAGCTGAGGTATGAACTCTTCCCCCTGATTCAGTTTTGGGAATTCGTTGAACCCTGTGCACGCCGCCTTCATATTTGTATACACCATATGCTTTTGGACCTTCGATACTAAAAGTTGCCGATTTTAATCCACCAACTCCAGTTTCATGTATATCCATAATTTTTACTTTCAAATTATTGTTTTCTGCATACCTAGAGTACATTCTCATTAAATCTGAAGCAAACAATCCTGCTTCATCACCTCCAGTACCCGCTCTAATTTCAATAATTGCATTTTTATTGTCATTAGGGTCATCTGAAATTAAAATTTTCTTTAATTGTTCTTCTACAGATACAAGATTGTTGTTTACTTCAATAGATTCTTCCTTTGCTAATTCTTCATATTCTTTATCATTCTTCATTTCATCCAATTCAGCTAGCTGATTTTTTAAATCTATATATTGTTTACAAAGTTGATATGATTCATCAAGTGCACTTTTTTGTTTTGATAATGAAGTCATTTTTTCTTGATTGAGCATAATATCGCTATCCATCATTTGCTGCATGATCTGATCATATTCAGAAACGATGTTATTAGCCTTTGATAAAATATCCATTAGTTAAATAAATTATTAAAAAAAGAGTCTTTAAGAATCTTTTTTATTGTATTTGCGGTTGAATTTTTCAATTCTTCCAGCAGTATCAACAAGGGTTCTTTGACCGGTATAGTATGGATGTGATTTGTCTGAAATATCCAATTTGAACAAGGGATATTCATTGCCATCTTCCCATTTGACAGTTTTATCAGTTTTGACAGTAGATCGAGTAAGAAAGGAATAATTGCAAGAACTATCCTCAAAAACTACCAATCTATAATCTTTTGAATGTGTATCTTTTTTCATTTAAGCTTTTTTAAACTATTTTTTATTCTTTGTATGCCATTTATTATTGTTTCTGTGTTCGTAGCAAATGAAAACCTTAAGTATCCGCCTGCTCCAAAACCATCACCAGCTACAGTAACAACTTTAGCATCGACGAGAATATAATCAGAAAGGTCGAAAGTGTCTTGTAAAATTTTTCCATCCTCATTTTTTTTATTTAAGTAATATGAGAAGTCTGGAAACATATAAAAGGCTCCTCCAGGCATATCGCAATGTATATTATCAATTCCGTTCAGCTCATTATACATAACTGTTCTACGATGTCTAAATTTTTCTTTCATTTGTTTTACAGGTTCTTGATCACCCAACAAAGCAGCAACTGATGCTTTTTGACCAATTGCATTTGGGCATGAAGTGGTTTGCCCTTGAATTTTTGACATTGCTTTGACAATTTCATCGTTTGCTGTTGTATATCCAATTCGCCATCCTGTCATAGCATATGTTTTTGACATACTTCTAATTGTTACAATTTCACAACCAAAACTATCTAAAGTTTCGATAGCTTTAAATTCATTATCATAAACCAACTCTTCATACGTTTCATCTGATATAACAATCCAATCTTTTTCTTTGCTTAATTTTAGCAGTTTAGATATTGCATCATCAGACCAAACACCACCAGTGGGATTGCTTGGTGAATTAATTATAACTCCTTTAACTGAATCATCAATTTTGGAAATCAAATCATCAAAATCTGGTTCAAATTGCTTATCTGAGATTGTATTTACAAGCAAAGGTTCGGCGCCAGCTATTCGTACAAACTCTGGAAATGAAACCCAATAAGGTGAAAAAACTACAACTTTATCGCCTTTATCAAACAGAGCTTGGCAAACAACTGATAATGATTGTTTTCCGCCATTTGAAACAATAATATTTTCAGGATTGTAGTTTATACCTGTTAAGTTTTTAAGCTTTGTTTGAATTGCTTCTTTTAACTCTAACATTCCTGATCCTGGCGTATATTTTGTGTACCCATCCACCATAGCTTGTTTTCCAGCCTCTATGATGTGATGAGGCGTATTAAAATCAGGCTCTCCAACGCCAAAATTAATTACATCCTCTCCTTGAGATCTGAGCTCTGCAGCTCTGGCAGTCATTTGGAGAGTAAAAGAAGGTTTGATTTTCTTTACTAAACTAGAAAATTCTTTTGACATTTTACTGACTCATTAAATCTAAGAATTCTTGATTTGTTTTGGTCCTGCGCATTCTATCCGTCATAAACTGCATAGCCTGCTCTGTAGACATTTCTCCTAACATTTTTCTCAATATCCACATCCTTGATAAATGTTGATCTGATAATAAAAGCTCCTCTTTACGAGTACCTGATTTCACGATATTAAATGCAGGATAAATACGTCTATCACTCAATTCTCGATCTAGAACCAATTCCATATTACCTGTTCCTTTAAATTCTTCGAAAATCACTCCATCCATTTTACTTCCGGTATCAATTAAAGCAGTAGCAATAATAGATAAACTTCCGCCTTCCTCCGTATTTCTAGCTGCTCCAAAGAATTTTTTTGGTTTTCTTAGCGCATTTGAATCAACACCTCCAGATAATATTTTACCACTATGTGGGATTACGGCATTGTGTGCACGCCCTAACCTAGTAATACTATCTAACAAAATAACAACATCCTTACCACATTCAACTAATCTTTGTGCTTTAGCAAGAGCCATATCAGATACTTGCACATGTCTTTCTGGTCCTTCATCAAATGTGGATGCAATAACCTCTGCATCAACACTTCTTTTCATATCTGTAACTTCCTCAGGCCTTTCATCAATCAGAAGAATGATAAGGACAGTATTAGGGTGATTTCTTCTAATTGCATTTGCAATCTTTGAAATTAAAATAGTTTTACCGGTTTTAGGCTGAGCTACAATTAAGCCACGTTGACCTTTACCGATTGGAGCTACCATGTCCATAATTCTCATTGACATATCGCTTGTATTAGAAAGATTAAATTTTTCATTGGGATGGAGCGGAGTAAACTTATCAAACTTTCTTTGATCTTTAATTTTCTCCGGATTCATACCGTTGACTTTTGTTAATTGTAAAAGTGCGTGAAATCTTTCTTTAGATTTAGGAGCTCGAGTAGTTCCTTCAACAAAATGACCTGTTTTTAGCTTAAATCTCTTAATTTGTGATGGGCTAACATAAATATCCTCAGGCCCTGGTAAATAATTATCATTTACACTTCTTAAAAATCCGTATCCATCAGGTAAAATTTCTAAAACTCCGGCTGCCATTTTATCGCTTTTTTTGTTGTCGTTATTAGCAGAAGGTTTATTTGTATCCTTTTTCTCTGAAGTGTCTGTAGCAGAAATGGCTTTAATAAGATCATCTTTTGACATAGATGATGATTTTTCAATTTCCATTTGCTTTGCTATTTCTTTTAATTCGGTTAGTTTTTTGTCTTTTAAATCAGTTAGTTTCATAATTCCTCGATTGTTGTGAAAATTCTTAGGGGAGAGTCACCTTGAAATACAAATTACACTATATATTACCTTTGTCAAAGGAAAAATCAAAAAATTTATAGACGTATTTTGCAATATAATGGCTTCCAAATATCACTTTTGGTCCATCAAATTGTTTGTTTTTCAATAATCCTAAAGCATCATTTAAGTCTTCTATAAATTGGTAATTATTTAAGCTTTTTGTCGATTTAATATCATTTTTTGAAAGAATGTCTTTTGAAGGAATAGTTGATATGATTAGTTCTTTGAAAGCATTTTTAAACAAGCTAATAATTTCAGGTCTTATCTTGTCATTTTTCATGACAACTAACCCAATTGGTTTTTGATTGTATATATCAAATAAATCTGAGGTTAGGATATTTACTCCCGAACTATTGTGAGCTACATCATAAAATATATTTTCTTCCATTTGTTGCATTCTGCCTGGCCAAAACCATTGATCCAAAGCATCTTGAATTTGAATATCGGTAATATTTTTAAATTCATATTTTATTGTTTCGATAGCTAGCACTACGTTTTCTGCCTGAAATGATCCCGCTTGAGGTAAAATGTAGCTTGAATCATTATAATTGAGACAAAGTTTGTTTGTTTTATGTTCAGCTATATTGATGAGATCTTTATTAATATAATTTGTTTTAGTGTTCTGTTTAGTTGAAAATTTATCAATGACTTTAACTATATTACTTTTAGTGTTAATTGTTGTATTAGGAATAGAATTTTTTATGATACCACATTTCTCTGCAGTTATTTCTTCAACGGTCTCACCCAAAAGGTGGGTGTGATCAAAGTCAATTTCAGTAATGATAGTATGAATAGGTGATAAAACGTTTGTTGAATCTAATCTTCCTCCAAGCCCAGTTTCTACTATTGCAATATCAATCTTGTTTTTTCTAAAATAGTCAAATGCCATTGCAGTAGTAGCTTCGAAGAACGTAATTGAGTGTTTTTCAAAAAAATCTCTGTATGTTATCGTAAAATTTACTATATCGCTATCGTTAATTGGTACTCCGTTGATTCTGATTCTTTCGTTAAAGTTAATCAGATGAGGCGATGTGTAAAGCCCAACCTTTTGTCCTGCATTTTGTAAAATTTTTGCAATTATAGAGGCTGTAGATCCCTTACCGTTAGTTCCAGCTAAATGAATCGATTTAAATTCATCATGTGGGTTATTGCACTCATGAAGAATTTTATTAATGTTTTCTAAACCTAACTTTATTCCCCTATTATGTAATTGGTATAAATATTCTAATGTAGAATCAATCATCATTTATAGAGTTTTTTGGTACTGTTCAACAGCTCGATAAATTGCTGTCGCCAACTGATCTCGATATTGAGGACTTCGCAATTTTTTTTCTTCCGATGGATTAGAAATAAATCCTAGCTCTACTAAAACATTTGGCATTGATGCTCCCATAAGTACATAAAACCCGGCCTGTTTAACACCTCGATCCCGACTTTGCACTCTTTTTTTAATTTCTTTCTGGACCATGGATGCAAACTGTTCGCTTTTAGATGCAAAAGCACTTTGCGCGATTGTTGCTTGAATCAAATCTTCATTTGTTAATTTTTTACCAGTTGTTCCCTCAAGTTCTAGCACTGCGTTTTCCCTAGCAGCAACTCTAACTGCTGCTTCGTTTTTATTTGGACCAATTAAAAAGGTTTCAAATCCACTTGCTCTTCTGTCTTCTGCAGCGTTTGTATGAATACTTATAAATAAATTGCCGTTACTTTCGTTTGCAATTTTAGTTCTCTCGCTCAGTCGCAGAAAGATATCTTCATCTCTCGTCATGATTATTTTAACGTTCATATTTTTAGATAATTTCTTTTCCAACCTCTTCGCAACATCTAATGCGATATCTTTTTCTTTGGTACCCCTATATCCAACTGCGCCAGGGTCTTTACCTCCATGACCAGCATCAATAACAATGGTTTTAAATTCCCATTTTTCCTTTTCGCTGCGAAGATCTACATTTTTTGTAATTATTTTTTTATCTGGAGAAATAGATGTAAATCTAATTTCATTGTTTGTGTATTTTATTAATGAAGAATCAGATAAATTTTGAATGATTCCAAAAAATGATTCGATCGGCAGATAATAAACACCGTTTTCATTTATAACTTCTGAAGAAAGCTGAAAAAGGTTGTCTTCAATTTCAATAAATGTAATTTGGTTGCTAATTTTTATTTTTTTGTTATCAACGTAGAAAACAGCTTTTTGTGTTTTATTATTTATAAACTTTTTTGAATTAGTTATTTCAATAAAATCATTTACTGAAAAAAGATTTTTATTTTGAATGGTATTTATTTCGCCAACAAATACATTATTTTCAAAAACTTTTATCTTGGATTCAGTTTTTGCACATAAATGCGAGAGTAAAAAAATAATTGAAAAAAGCTGGAAGTATGTTCTTAATAATTTCACTATCTAAATTATTATAAAAATAATATAAAAGGGCTCAAATTTTGAGCCCTTTTTATATCAATCAATGTAGAGAAAACTAGATTATTTTTTCATCCACATTGCGACGAGCATAACTGCTACTAATCCAGCAACGCCACCGTCTCCAATAGCATTAACTGCATTACCAATTCCTGCAATGACACCAAAAATGTCATCATAAAGGATACCGATAATAGTACCAGCAACAATCAAATTAATCAAAAGGCCTGTAGTCATGCCTAAGAAATCATTGATTTTTTTTATCACATCTTTCATTGTGTTTTCTCCTTCGAGCTTTAAGAGCTCCCTAATAAATAGGGAGCTCTATTTATTAGTAAATACTGATCAGTTTATAGCCAAGACAAGAAGACAACTAAAACTAGTAGTCCTGTTAGTCCGCCATTAAGAAAAGTATCTACAAAACCCATTATACCACCTAGTGCATCAACTGGTG
>JAYPYG010000052.1:0-4306 GCA_038280095.1 Fidelibacterota bacterium
CTTAGTAAGTTAAATTGTATATTAGCAAGCATAGAAGCTAACAAGTTAAACTATGACGAAGGAATTATGAATGATCCAAATGGTAATGTAAGTACATGTAATTCTACTAACCTCTTTTTTGTCAAAGAAAATAAAGTTTTGACTTCCAAAGGAGAATATTGTCTAAATGGGATTACTAGAGGCAAAGCGATTATGATTTGTCAGTCAAATGATATTCCTATTTTTGAAGAGGACTTTATTTTTGATGACATAATAGATTGTGATGAAGCTTTTGTTACAGGGACCTTTGCTGGGATCATTCCTGTTTCAAAAATTGAAAATAGAAATTTGAAATCAACAAGATCTGATTCTTTAGTAAATCAAATAAGATTTTTGTACAACAAACATATTCAAGAAAACATTAATTAAGTATGATTATAGCTTGTTGGTCTGGACCTAGAAATATTTCTACTGCGCTCATGAGATCATGGTCATCCAGAAAAGATACATTTGTAACTGATGAACCATTTTATGCTTACTACTTAAAAGAGACTCAAATCAATCACCCAATGCATAAAAAGATAATTAATCATTATCCTTCAGATTATGATGAAATTGTAGATCACCTAATAAATGAAATACCCAACGAAAAAAATATTTGGTATCAAAAGCATATGGCACATCATTTAATTGATTTAAGTAAAATTGGATGGATAAAAAAATGTCAAAATTGCATTTTAATACGACATCCAAAAGAGGTTATAAGTTCTTATACAGCTAAAAATAAGTTGAATAGCGTTATAGAGTTAGGCTATCCACAACAGTTTGAAATTGCAAAATTTTTAAAAAAATCTAATCTTAGATTTAAGATTATTGATTCAGCAGATCTACTTAAAAATCCTAAAGAAGTACTATTGGATTGGTGTGAAAGTATCAATATTAAATTTGATGAATCTATGCTTCATTGGAAAAGAGGGAGTCATCCAAATGATGGAATTTGGTGGCAACATTGGTACAATAATGTAATAGAAACTACAGGATTTCAAAAATATGAAAAAAAGGATATTAGCATTGAGAATGAATATGATTCTATTTATAATGATTCTATGGAGTATTATAATTATTTAAAAGGTTTCAAATGAATTCATTATTGAAATTATGGTCACAACCTTCTTGGATAAAATGGATTGTGTATTTAGCTATAGTTTATGTTTTATTTTTAATTAAAGAAGCATTTGCTATCGTCCTGTGGTTTCTTTTTTGTATCATTTTATATTATATCATTTTTGCTAATAACATTTTTAAAACAAGGACTTATTATGAAAAAAATAATTTTTAGTGCATTAATATTCACATTTTTGTCTTGCCAAGAAAATAGACCTCATGGGAACCAATACAAGCTACCAGAATTAACTCCAAATAACCTTTTAATTGGTAATTTAAATGAAAATCGGTCGCCATACAGAGTGTCATTTTATGATATAAACATTGACTTTGATATTGAGGAAAAATCTTTAGATGGTTTTGTAACAATTAAAGCTGAAAGTATAAGAGATTTAAATAAACTCCAGATTGACTTAGCAGAGAACTTAAGTATTAAAAAAGTAACTCATAGAAATGAAGAATTATCTTTTTCAAGAGAATTTGATGCAGTATTAATTGATTTTTCATCAACTATTAAAAAAGGTAGTATTTTTGAGTTTACTGTATTTTATCATGGGGTTCCTCAGAGTGCTGATAATCCTCCCTGGGCAGGTGGATTTACGTGGTCTAAAGATAAAGAAGGGCGTGATTGGATCGCTGTTTCTTGTGAAGGTGAAGGTGCAAGAATATGGTGGCCTAATAAAGACCATATTACATCAGAAGGCGATAGTGTTAGAATGGCATACACAGTTCCATCAGATATGGTAGCAGTTGGTAATGGTACATTGAGAAATGTAATTACTAATGATGATAAATCTACTTACGAATGGTTCGTTAGTAATCCAATAAACAATTATAATATTTCAGTTCAGATTGGAAACTACGTAGCAGTCCAAGATACTTTGATTAAAGATAATACCATTCATAATATGAATCATTACGTCCTGGATTATAATAAAGAGCTTGCCTCAAATTATTTTACTCAATCAAAAGAAATTATAAGATTTTATGAAAAGTACTTTGGTGATTATCAATGGTATGAAGATGGCTATAAGTTGATTGAAGTGCCATACTTAGGAATGGAACATCAATCAGCAGTAACCTATGGTAATGGATTTAGTATTTATAATGGAGTGAGAAGTAAAAGTTGGCCTATGTATGGTGTGATAGACCCCTTAATCATTCATGAGACAGGCCATGAATGGTTTGGTAATAGTGTTACTGCATCAGATCCAACGCATATCTGGATTCATGAAGGATTGCAGGTATATTCAGAATCAATATATTTTGAAGATAAGTTTGACAGTTATGAAGTTGGAGTTCATTATTTAAATACCATAAAAGATAGAATTGTTAACGAAATACCTATAGTAGGAAGAGAAAATGAAAATCATTGGGCGCTACATGGTGATACTTATATGAAGGGTGCGTGGGTAATGCATACCTTGCGAAGTGTAATAAATAATGATGACATTTGGTTTGAAATCTTAAAAGAATTTATGACCGAAAATGCCAAAGGGTTTGCAAATACAGGTGATTTTTTTGCAAAAGTGGCTGAAAAAACAAACAAGGACTATTGGTATTTTGCTGAGCAATATCTTTATACTCCAAATCAACCAAAATTAGAATACTACCAAACGGATAATGATTTTTATTATCGTTGGAATAACGTAAATAAAAATTTTATAATGCCATTAGATTTACTTGTTAATGGTGAGGTCGTAAGGGTCTCACCTAGTTCTGAATATCAGTCATTTAAAATAAGTAAACATTCTCAGGTCGAAATCATGAATTGGAAATTTTATGTAGAACCAGTTCAAATGAACTAGTTTATGAAATTATATATAATATTTTTGTTATTTTTTTCAATTCTATTACCACAAGAACACAAGAAAATATCTTTTAACATCTATGATTATAATGATCTTGAATGGTGGTCAAATTATAATAATAATGGCTTAAATTTTAATCAATCAAACATTTCACTATCGTATAAAAATATTTTTGATAATTATGAGTTATTGATAAATGCATATGCATCTAATGAAAAGATAATTTTTGCGGAATCTTATATTTCCTTTTCTCCGCAAAAATTATACAAAATAAAATTTGGGAGGTATTATAGAGATTTTAGTACATATTTAAATGATGAGCTTAGTTCTGGATCTATGCTAATAGGAAAAAATGCTTTACCAATCCCGAAGATTGGATTATTAGGTGAATATCAAATTAAGAAAAATGACAAATTTAAATTTGCATACGGTCTAGCCCATTCCATTCTGGATGAGAACGATGTTTATAATGAATCTCCATTTATTCATGAAAAATTTCTTTATTTAATTAAAAATGATAATAATTATGAATACGGATTCGGTTTTGTACATGAGGCTATGTGGGGAGGAAGTACATATTTGAATGGAAAATTTCCAAGTTCCTTTAGTGATTACTGGAAAGTTTTTATAAGCGCAGATGGAGAAAAGCTTGAGGGACAACCGCACGCAAATGCTTTAGGCAATCATCTAGGTATATGGGATTTCTACTATAGCAAAAAAAATAAATCAAATATTTTTAAATTATATTATCAGCATTTTTTTGAAGATACTAGCGGCCTAAGATTTCAAAATAGATTTGATGGATTATGGGGTTTTGAGTATAACAATCTTTCTTCAAAATTAAATTATGTTCTTGAGTACATAGATACTAGCAATCAGGATCGAGATCCACCTTACGTAAATGAAAATTATTATAATCATTCTGAATATAAACTTGGATGGAGTTATAAAGATTATGTTATTGGAAACCCTTTTATTAATAATATTCCGTCAAAAATCATTCATTCTGGCATAAGTATGGATGCAATTAATAATTATAAATTTAAAATTTTACTTTCAAAAAGAATTGATGCAAATGATACATTAAAGTATTCATTTAACGTTGGAAAAGTGTTTCAAAATTTTACAACATTAATTTTTATTAATGGTTCTAAATCAAAGAATGTTGGCTTAAGAATTAATTATGATATATAATTTCTTTCAATTAAATCACAAATTATATGTCCAATTAAAATATGCATTTCTTGAATACGCTGAGTGCTTTTAGAATCAATATTAATATTTAAGTCAGAAATACTTTTTAACTTTCCACCATCATTTCCTGTAAGAGATATTACTTTAATACCAGATTT
>JAYPYG010000053.1:0-4190 GCA_038280095.1 Fidelibacterota bacterium
TTATTGATTGGAGGAAGGGACTTGAATGGTTTAATGATTGCTTGTGCGATGCAGATTTAGCAAATAATACTGCTAGCTGGCAATGGACTGCTGGTAGCGGTGCAGATGCTGCACCATATTTCCGTATTTTTAATCCTATTTTACAGGGAAAAAAGTTTGATCCAGATGGGGAATACACTAAAAAGTTTGTACCTGAGTTGAAAAATCTTCCCAATCAGTATTTATTTGCACCTTGGGAAGCAGATGATTCCGTATTTGAAGAAGCTGGAATTAATTACGGTAAAGATTATCCCAAGCCCATAGTCTCTATAGAAGAATCTAGAGATATTGCTTTGCGAGCATATGATCAAATAAAAGGATAAAAAATGATTAAATGGTTATTAAAATTATTAGGAATTAGCTCTGAAAGTATTGACTTTAAAGCGTTAATAAATGAAGGAGCTGTCATCATTGATGTGCGTTCTCCGCAAGAGTTTCAAAGTGGTCATGTGCGCAAGTCTAAAAATATTCCTTTAAATGAACTCGATATGAAATACAAAACATTAAAAAAAAATCAACCTATTATTACTTGTTGTGCTTCAGGAATGCGAAGCGGCTCAGCCGTTAGTTTTTTGAAGTCCAAAGGATTTACAAAAGTGTATAATGGAGGAGGTTGGATGACATTGAATGGGAGGATAAAATAAAATGAAGATTGAACAAATTTATACAGGCTGTTTAGCTCAAGGAGCTTACTATATTGAGTCGATGGGTGAGGTTGCAATTATTGACCCTTTAAGAGAGATAAATCCATATTTAAGTAAGATTGAGCAAAATAATCATTCTTTAAAATTTATTTTTGAAACACATTTTCATGCTGATTTTGTAAGTGGTCATGTGAGTCTTGCCAAAGCTACAGGAGCTCAAATAATCTATGGTCCTGAAGCAACAACCAAATTTGAAATTTCCAATGCAAAAGATGGTGAGGAATTTAAGTTGGGAGAAATAACAATTAAGGCAATTCATACACCAGGTCATACCCTTGAAAGTACTTGTTATTTGTTGATAGATGCTGAAGGAAATCAACAAGCTTTATTTTCAGGAGATACGCTATTTATAGGAGATGTTGGAAGACCTGACTTGGCACAGCAAGGATTAAAGCTTACATCGGAAGATTTAGCAGGAATTATGTATGACTCATTACGAAATAAAATTATGACCCTTGATAAAAATGTTATTATTTATCCTGCTCACGGAGCAGGGAGTGCTTGTGGTAAGAAGATGAGCAGTGAAACGTCAGATACCCTGCAAAACCAATTACAACATAATTATGCTTTAAGACAAGATATGTCTAAAGAGGAATTTGTCGCAGAGGTGTTAGATGGATTAGCAGACCCTCCAAAATATTTTGCCGATAATGTAAGACTGAACCAAGAGGGGTATAAAGAGGTTGACAGTTTGTTAAAGGAAAATAGAAATAAGCTTTTAACTGCTGATGAATTTGAGCAAATTGCCAATCAATCACAACCGGTAATTCTGGACGTAAGATCAAAAGAAGAATTTAGTCTTAACCATATTCCAAATAGTATTTTCATTGGCTTAGATGGTCCATTTGCTCCTTGGGTGGGAGAAATGTTAGTGGATATCAACACACCAATCTTACTAGTTACTTCAAGTACAGAAATGTTTGAGGAAGCACAAATTCGTCTTTCAAGAGTGGGATTTGATAATATCTTAGGAACCATAGATGGTGGAATTAATACGTGGATTAATTCTGGAAGAGAAACAGAAAGTATTAATAATATCAATCCATCTGAGTTTATTAAAACTGAAAAAAATAATATCATTGATGTACGCAAACCTTCAGAATATGATGTTGCTAGCTACTCTAATGCTACAAATTTGTCATTATCAGAGTTGGGAATGAATCTTTCAAAAGTTTCAGATGAGAAAAGCTATGTGTATTGTGGAAGTGGATATAGGTCACTGATTGCCATTTCATTGCTGAAATCTAAGGGGTTCCATAACCTTGTTAATGTTGAGGAGGGATTTAAGGGAATTTCAAATGCTCTTCTTTAGGAATTTTAATGATAGATATGTCTAAATCTTTGTTATTTTTTATTTTAGGCCTCATTCTTTATGGTGTTGGTTTTGTTAATCTTTTCTGGGGGAATGATCCATATTTTGGTTTAACAATACTATCAATTTCAGTGATTTTTTTTACTCCATTATTATTTTTTTTCTATAAAAAGAATAAAAAAGCTTTTGTTTATATAGCACTTTGTTTAGCTATTTTTTTTATTTGGGCTAGTCTCGGTGTAGGTGAGCTTTTTGAAAAAATTAATCTAATGATAAACTCTTTTCCTGAAACAAATATAACAGGATACTGATATCAAAAAGGATGCATTATTATTTTTTTATTATTATAATATTTTGGTAGCCAACCAAAAAATAGTAATATATGCCTTGATTAATTGTCAGTAAATCAAGCTTACAGATTTGATAAAAAATTTTAGAAAAGTGAAAGATATTTTCAGTAAGTATTTAGTTCTATGTTTTCTTCTTTTTCTTCATGGCTGTATTGAGCTAAAAGAAGAAACATTTACGATAAAAATTTTTGATAGTCAAAAAATTCATTTTGATCAGGAAAAAACTCACAACGATTCTGAAATTTTGATTAGAGATGATGGAAGGGTTGTTTTTAGGAAAATATCTCTTCCAAACTTTAATCGTAATATCACAGCTACAATTGAAGCCAGATTGGTATCTATTGGAGATCCTTGGGATAAATCAGGATCTATTTTTTTGCTTAATACACATCCAGATTCTATCAATATAAATTCGTTAGAACTTTTACGGTTTGTAACCCCCTTTGGCGTTGGTCATTTTAGTAAAAGTGCTAAATTAGACGAATATAAACCTGTATATATTCCAAATTGGGAGAAGGAAATTAGATGGAGCGAGGATATTTCTCACCTAAGTTCTGCTTTAAATGGTCAGGTTTGGATTGGTGCATGGATTGATACATGGCATAAAGATGGATTTGAATTGGACGTAAGCTTAACCATAAACGAAAGTCCATTCCTTTTGGATAAAAAATCAAAACAACAAATTCACGTCCTAGCTAACACTCACAAGTATAGTAATAAGCATAATGGAGAATTTGATTTTTCAACTCAGGATCTCATTGTGAATTTTGAGCTAAAAAAAGATGTAAAAAATGCTAAACTATTTTTTACCATTACTGGACATGGAGCGCATAGCAATGGTGATGAATTCAATCAGCGAGATAGTGTGATTTCGGTAAACGACGAGATTCTACGCACATTTCCAGCATGGAGAGATGATTGTGCTTCATTTAGAAGCTTTAATCCATCATCTGGTGTTTGGTTTGAAGAAACAACTTTTAAGGGGGAAATTATTCAGGAGAGAATCGCATCTTCCGATTATTCTAGAAGTAATTGGTGTCCTGGTTCTGCTGTTGCTCCTGAAATGATAGAGCTTGGGGAATTGAAAAAAGGAAAACATATTTTTTCTTATTCGATACCTAATGCTCAACCCACTACTGAAGAATTTTGGAATCACTGGAATCTTTCATACTATTTATTGTATGATTATTAAATAATTACTAACATTATTATAGCTAATAATCAAGGAGATAAAAATGTATCTAGAAAAACTAAACAAACAATTAGACAAGTTTCATTTATTAAAACATCCATTCTATGTTGCATGGAATAATGGAGAGTTAAACCAAGAAATATTAAAAGATTACGCTGAACAATACTATCAGCACATTAAGGCGTTTCCTCGCTACATCAGTGCTACACATTCAATTTGTGAAGACATTGAAAATAGAAAAATTTTACTTGATAATCTTAGCGATGAAGAAGATTTCAATAAAGATCATCCAATGCTTTGGAAAAATTTTGCTTTAGCAGTAGGAGCTGATGAAAACTCTGTTGAAGCTGTCGAACAAGAACATTTCACCAAAGAAATGATTGATAACTTTTTTAGACTTTCTAGATCAACGTATGCAGAAGGCTTAGGTGCTTTATATGCATATGAAAGACAGGTTCCCGAAATTGCAGATACTAAAATTAAAGGTCTTGTTGAACATTATGATGTGTCATCAGATGAAGGTCTTGAGTATTTTGTAGTTCATAAAGATGCTGATGTTGAACATAGAGAGCAAAGCGCTGAATTAATGAATA
>JAYPYG010000054.1:0-4034 GCA_038280095.1 Fidelibacterota bacterium
GATACATTTTCAAACGAATAATCTGCCAATGACTTAAAATACGATAATTTTGTTGAAAACAAATCATTCTTAGCTGTAAATCCTAACATTACTCCATAGTCATGTTCAGAGACACTATTTTCAAATGTGATATCATCTCCCCAAAAGTCATTTTCTTCTTCGACTTCAAACAAATATGCATAAGAAAATCCAGACCATACTGAAAAATTTTGTTGAGAAACTACGTCATACGTTGCCCATAGCTCAATTCCTGAAAAAGCAAAATCTTCAAAATAGTCATTTTCACCAGCGCAGTAATCAATAAAACACTCATCGTCATCATCTGAAAAATTAAGAATTTGACGATCGTCATAATCATCATCTCTATCATCTTCATCATTTTCATAGTAATATATCTCAGCTTTCTGTTTAAATCCACGTTGAGTAAGACCTAATCCATAAGTAAGCCTTTCATTGACACTATAAGATACTCCAGCACTAATTCCACCAATACTTTGAGATCCTTTTTTATCAGAGCCCATAGATAGTGCTCCAACATATATGCTCCATGGCCTAAATAAGTCCGGAGCAAGCTCTACACTGCTCTGTTGAACGCTTTCTTCTTTAATTAATGGTAAAAATTTGGGTGTAGCATCCTCTACTTTCTTAACAACAACTTTGGGTTTGATATCCACATCAGAAGTGGAAGTTGAATAGGTTTTTCCTCTCCACTCAAAAGTTGCATCTGGACCTAAATGTAAATAAGCAATTTCAAAAGCTTCATTAAATGATAAATAATTATCCACTCTTAAATCAGCCTTATCCTGTGCAAATGATAAATTGCAAATAAATAGCAATAATAAAGTAAATTTTTTCATCTTAACTCCTACGTTTATTGATTTAAACTAACGGTTTGAATTATAGTTCCTTGATTATCTTTAAGATTCACTGTCAATTTGTTTGACTGTTTATCTAGAAGAATTTCACCATAGTTTTCTTGAACGAATGTAGGACCATCTCTCAAAGGTCCCGCTTCTTCCTCATTTGTAAACGATAAATTTAAACTGGATGATGTCATTTCAATAATATTTTTTCCTGAAGCAGAAGTGAATTTATATAATCCTCCCCTATGTCTATCTCCTGAAATAATAAGCACAGACTCAGAAGAAGACTCATCAATTAAGTCAATTAGTCTTTGACGTTCATGAGGCATTGTTTTCCAGGCTTCCCAACCATGGCCCATAGCTAAAAACTGGATAGAGGAAACAATAATTCTATGATCCACTTCTGTAGTCATTTTTTGCTCTAACCAACTCCATTGCACCTCTCCTAACATACTGGTTGAAGTATCTGTTTGAGGAAGGTAGCGTTCTTTTCCTGGCGCTCCTCTTTCATCGGTTGGAAGCAGCCCATCTCTAAAAAATCTTGTATCTAAAAACAACATTTGTACAGTAGACCCTTCAATGTCCTCAAGCCATTCAAAATACAATCCAGGACGAGATCTTCTTATGTCATCTTGTGGAACATTCCAAAAATCTAAGAATAATTGTTCAGCATCTTCTTTAAAGGCATATTCTTTACCAGCATCATTTAATCCATAATCATGGTCATCCCAAATAGCTTCAAACGGAAAATTAAAATTGAAACTATTAAAATTTTCTCTCTGCTTATCATACGCTTCACGCAACTCTTTTAAATCTTCACGCTCTGAATCGCCATACACATTATCACCTATCATTAGGAATAAATCATAGTTCTCAGATTTAATGGTATTAAAAATTGGCATAGAACGCTCTTGCGTTAAACATGAACCAAAACCAATGCTGTATATGTTGGGATCTTTAACAGTCTTAACGGGTTGATTTTCCTCGCAAGCAATAAGTAAAAAAATAAATAGATATAGTAGTTTTTTCATTAAAATGTCCTCTTTGTTGCAAAAAAATTAAATCTTATTTTTTAATTACGCAATCAAGGAAAAAATTGCTATTATCAACCATGATTAAAAAACTATTATTGGTCACTATCGTCCTAATAAATGGACTATTTTCTCAGTCATTACCAAAAAAATCAGAATTTGATAAAAGCTGGAGTAATCCTAGTAAGTACCCTGACCACATTCTTTTAAATTTTTCAGATGATCCAGCCACAACTATTAGTGTTAGTTGGAGGACAAATAGAATGGTTTCCAAAGGGTATGGTGAAATAGCTGAAGCACAAGCTGATCCAAAGTTTATCACAAAGGCTACTAGAACATTAGCTACTACGTCAAACTTGAATTTCTCTAACGTTGTGCATCACTACCATAGTTCTACAAGAAAATCTTTTAATAATGTAAACCATAACTACCATTCGGTTACCTTTAAAAATTTAAAACCTAATACGGTTTATGCATATAGAGTGGGTGACGGAAAAAATTGGAGTGAGTGGATTCAGTTTACTACTGCCCACAAAACCAATGAACCTTTTTCTTTTTTATATGTCGGAGATGCCCAAAACTACATTTATGATTTATGGTCAAGACTCATAAGAGAAAGCTATAAAAAAGCACCCAATGCAAGCTTTATCATTCACGCTGGTGATCTAATTGATGATGCGCATAATGAAGAAGAATGGCATGAATGGTTTGCTGCTGGGGGCTGGATTCATCGATCGCTTCCTTCCTTAGCTGTGCCTGGAAATCACGAGTATAGACCATTATATCAGCAAGATATTCCAACCAGAAAAAAAACATTATCTATTCAATGGCAACACCAATTCACTTTACCCAATAATGGATTAGACGGGTTGCTTGAAACTCATTATTTTTTAGACTACCAAGGAGTGCGTTTTATTGGATTAAATAGCAATGAAAAAGTTGAAGAACAAACAGAATGGTTAGAAACAGTGTTAAAAAACAATCCTCATAAATGGGTGGTAGTCTTTTTACATCATCCCATTTATTCTGCTTCAACCAGGAGAGATAATCCCGAACGAAGAAATCTATTAAAACCTTTATTTGACAAATATGGTGTAGATATCGTCCTGCAGGGTCACGATCATGCATACGCAAGAGGATCAGCCTCGCTCTATGAAAAGAATTTACTTACTGGAACGAATGTTAAAAATGCAACTGGTACGGTCTATGTTGTTTCAGTGAGTGGACCAAAACAATATGAGGCAAAACCAAACTGGGATCAGTATGATATAGAGCGAGATAAAGCTGGTGAGGATAAACAGTTATTTCAAGTTATTTCTATAGATGGAAATACTCTTTCGTACAAATCCTATACTGCTATTGGAGATTTATTTGATTCGTTTGACTTGATAAAGAATGAAAATGGAATAAATAGTCTTATCAATAATTAATGACAGCACTCAGCACATAATTTTTGATTTCTGAAATGCCCATAAGAAATAATTCCTGCGCCTAATAACGTTAAGAACGTCTCCCCATTTTCACCAAAGTAATCAGGTACAAAAAAAGCTGCTATAATAAGAGTAAGAATGCCTAAAACACCATATAAATAAACATGATATTTTCCATGCATTTTACATCCAAGAGATAATGCAATGATACTTGATGGAACAACAAAGTATAACATAGCCTTATGAAAGTCTTCGGAACCAACAAAGGTAGCTGAAATAGCTGGAAGAAAAATCATAGCTACAGGCAGTAATAAGCAATGAAGCGCACATATGGCAGAAAGACTTATTGCTAGGTTATCAAAGTTTATTTTTAAGATATGTTTCATCGATTGATAATATTTATTTCTTAAGATTTTGTAAAGCGTTTATTTAAACACTTCATTTATTGCCTCAATCACTTCTTGAGGGGTTTCCTCCTGAACAAAATGCCCTGCTTGTGTTTTTACTATTTTTGCTTGAGGTAATAATCTTGAAGTCCTTCTTCTAAGCTTCCACATTACTGGATCATTCATTCCCCAAACAATTTGAGCAGGTCCAGTATATGATTGAAGATATACTTCAATTTCTTTCTCTAAAGGAACACTGGGGTGTTGCATGCTATTTGGAACCATACGCGCTAAAGCTAAAGGACCACTATTATCTTTCAATTT